>JAUWZC010000252.1 GCA_030615565.1 Desulfobacteraceae bacterium
AACTGTGGAATGTTTTACTGTGATCAGCAATTGCTACAGGCAGAAAAAGGATTCTCAGGAAGCTGCGAAGTGGTTAGAGAAAGCTTTGAAAATTACTAAAGAGGGATCTGATTGGTTTTATGCTTTAAAATATGAATTGGCTTCAATCTATGAAGAATTGAAAGAGATCGAAAAAGCGTTCGTTCTCTATACTGAAATCAAAAAATGGAATTCTGAATACAAGGATGTCGATAGAAAGGTAAAAATCATAGAAAAAAAACTTCAAAAATAGTACAAACAGACTATCTGCTTCCCTTCATAAACCATAATTCATTCCCTTTATTTTGCTAAGCGTAATTTACCTGATTTATTCATAAATTATGCCGACATATAATAAAAAGAAACGCATTTGAAACCGATTGAATGTTCTGCTAGAGGTGAAATTAGCGTAACGAGCAGATATCAATGAAAATAAATATTGGTGTCGGCATAATTTATGAATAAATCAGGTTAATTGTCCCCCTTAATTTATGAATAAATCAGGTTAGATGTTCTGAGCCCAAATACACTTCTTTAATAGCCGTTTTTATTGACGTGTTGTTTTTTGAGTGTTATAAAATCTCTGCGTAACAAAGAAAATAAACTTATAAGGAAAGGAGGAAATTCAAATTAGCAATAACACAAAAGTTTATTCAGGGAAAAACCTAGCTTTTTGGATAAGAAATAAGTATAGGAAAGTGTTTTTATGGATTATTCCTTTTCTCCTCTTGCTTTTCGTTATGGGAACAAAAGCTGCAACAGAGGAAGGAAAAATAATAAGAATTGCAGTAGCCAGGTTTTCGCATGAGACATGCACCTTCTGTCCAAGACCGACAACCGTCGAGGATTGGGAATTCTACGGGCCGCCCACCCGTAATATCCTCAATACAGATAGTGGATACATCGGCGGCTTTAAAACCATTTGTGAGGAGTACGGAGGCATAGAGCTTGTCGGCATCACTTCTCCACGCGGTGCGCGGGGTGGTTCTTCAGGAAGCTGGATTACTCAAGAGGCTTTTGACAAGTACACCGGTCTGATTGCAGACGACCTGACGAAAGCCGGTCATATCGATGGTGTCTTTCTTTCTCTTCATGGTGCCATGGCTGTAACCGGCATTCTCAAGCCTGAGGCTGAGATTGTGCGAAGGGTGCGGGAAGTGGTCGGTGACATCCCGATCATGGTTACCCTCGACCTCCATGCCAACGAGGATCATGAGCTATCAGATGCGGCTGATGCCATTTTTATAATCAAGAGATATCCACATTATGATACAACACTTCAGGGCGAGCGTGCAGCGCGCGTAATGATCAAGACTGTACGGGGAGACTACAAGCCTGTTATGGCCACCAGAAAACCAGGGGTGATAACACCCAGTGTTTATCAAGGAACAGGAGTATCTCCCGCTATGGAAATAATGGAGCGGGCCCGCAGATTGGAATGTCAAAATCCAGGCACTTATGTCTCTGTTGCCTTCGGATTCGCCTATGCGGATGTACCTGATGTTGGGGCGACCGTCATGGTCGTCGCCAACAATGACCAGAAGCTGGCAGACAGGATTGCAGATGATATGTCAGATTATATCTGGAGGATGAGAAAAACCTTTGCCGGAAAGAAACTCCCCAAGACTATAGAAGGCGTATCCTTAGCTATCACAGCCGCAAAAGCAGGTAAAACCCCAGTTGTTATAGCTGACCACAGCGACAGAACAGGCGGCTCTACACACATCCTCGAGGAACTAATCAAACAGGGAGCAAATAATTTCTGCATAGCCACCCTGCGGGACGAGAAGGCCATTGAAAAGATACGAGCAAACCATAAAGTTGGAGATACAATCAGTATCGATTTAGGAGGCTATTCGGACAAATTTGCGGGAAATCCCGTCCGGATTGATGGGAAGGTTGAGTTTCTTGGTGATTGTGGCAGGGGGGCAGTGGTTGTACTCCTCTTCGGGGAAAACAACCGTGTTATCCTCACGCCACAGCTTATGCAGGTTACTACCCCTCGAATATTTACACCTCTCGGCATCAAACTCGATGATCTTGATATAATTATCCTCAAGTCCCGCGTCCACTTCAGAAGAGGCTTTTATGAGACCGGTTTAGCCGGTGCCATATTTGAGGTCGATGCGCCGGGCTGGGGTCCTTCTGACCTGACAACGCTCCCTTACAAGAATATTCCCAGGGATATATACCCCGTATACAAGAAAAACTGATAAAAGTTCATGGCCTGCAATATAACATAAAGAAATTGCTATGATTGTCTTAATTATTCTTGCCATTATTTGTGTAATCATAGGAATTGTTGGCTGCATTATCCCCGGAATTGCAGGACCTCCGTTTAGCTTTGCTTCCTTAATTCTTTTATCTATTGCCAAGCGCTGGGAGCCGTTCAGTACAAAGTTTTTAATTACAATGGCAGTATTGACAATCATTGTTACTGGCCTTGATTATTTACTCCCTGCTGCCGGTGCCAAAAAATACGGAGCTTCGAGGTTTGGCTTTTGGGGTGCGATTATGGGAATGATCCTCGGAATTCTTTTTGTTCCTCCCCTGGGAATGATAATCGGAGCCTTCATCGGAGCTATTGCCGGGGAATTGCTGAAAGGCAAGCAAAGCTACGAGGCTTTAAAAGCTGGCTGGGGCGTGTTTATGGGCATAATGCTTGGAGTCCTTTTAAAATTGATTGCGACGGGCATAATGACTTTTTATTTCATAAAAGCTATCTTTTAGCTTGGAAATGCAATTGGACTTATCTCCTGAAGAAAACAGGATGTTATGTATAATATTTTTAATTAAAAAAAGATTCGCTGGACTGGGAAATTCAAATCCAACAGTCATATGAATTTTATGAAAGGCTTTTTTGGAAAACTTTAGGGAGGAAAAAATGAGAATAAAAGCGTCTAAAAAAAGTTTCTTGTTCATCACCATTGTAGCCATCCTTATTTTTGGCCTGAGCGGGCAATCGCTTACTGCTAAAAAAATACCGAAAGAAAAAAGGTTTGTTCTTGATTGGCTGAGCCAGCCTCAGGTAGTTGAAAAGTTCGGGAAGATCTCGGATTCCATCTGGTCATACGCTGAGCTCGGGCTTCAAGAGTTTAAATCGTCGAAACTTCTGGCTGATACTTTAGAACAAGCTGGATTTAAAGTCGAACATGGATTGGCGGGTATGCCTACC
>JAUWZC010000132.1 GCA_030615565.1 Desulfobacteraceae bacterium
GGTGGAATTAGATGAGATTTTATCAGAGAGAGAAAAGATAAATACCAGGTTGCAATCCATACTCGATAAACATACTGATCCATGGGGGATCAAGGTCTCTAATGTAGAGGTAAAACATATTGATCTTCCTCAAGAGATGCAAAGGGCTATGGCCAAGCAGGCAGAGGCTGAAAGAGAGAGAAGGGCAAAGGTTATTAATGCACTAGGTGAGTTTCAGGCAGCTGACAAGTTGGCAGAGGCAGCCAAGAAGATAGAAGATTATCCATATGCCCTGCAGTTAAGATATCTTCAAACCCTGAGGGAGGTTTCAGCCGAGAGCAATTCAACTACACTATTTCCAATTCCAATCGATCTGTTTAAACCATTTTTTAAGAAAGAATAATTCAGTGTAACCGCTGGGTGAAGCGAATCCTACTCCCCTTTTTTATGTTTATGGCTTACCTTTTGATTCCAGCCTAACTAAGAAGAGGGTTAAGGATCAAAACCTCCTGATAGAGGATGTCTAGCCTATTGACTAAAAAGGATTTGATACCATAAGATAGAGATCTACCCTGATACCGTGAGAGGAGTACCTTGAGTCGAGAGGATTTAATACAACTTGAAGGTGTGGTAACCAAGATTCTGGGTTATGGGACCATGGAAATTGAATGCGACGATAATATCATTGTCAGGGGTGTTCTTTGCGGACGGATGAAAAAGAGGAAGATTAAGGTGATGAAAGGTGATCAAGTCCAGGTCAGAGTTTCACCATATGATACCTCACATGGAATAATTACCTGGCGCCTTAAGTGATATAGGCATAGTGAGAACCGCAGCTCGAAGTTCAAGTTATTCCGAAGGGACCCCGATTTACTGTGCTAAGATTAGTGAGGTACAAGAGATATCTGAAAACGGCCTAAAAGATAGGAAGGAAAAATAGCTAAATGCTGATACCAATGGTAGTAGAACAAACCCCCAGGGGTGAGAGGGCATATGATATTTACTCACGCCTCTTAAAGGACAGGATTGTGTTTATGGGAGAGCAGGTTACTGATGATATGGCAAATATTATCATCGCCCAGTTTCTGTTTCTGGAATCTGAAGATCCAGACAAGGATATAAATCTATATATTAATTCCCCTGGAGGCTCGATTACAGCAGGCCTGGCTATCTATGATACTATGCAATATGTAAAACCTGACCTCACCACAATCTGCACCGGACAGGCCACCAGCATGGCCGCTCTTCTACTGGCTGCCGGCAGTAAAGGAAAGCGGTTTGCCTTACCACATTCCAGGATAATGATACACCAACCTATGGGGGCAACACAGGGACAGGCTACAGATATAGATATACAGGCCAGGGAAATAATGAGGCTTAAAGGGACCATCAATGAACTCTTTGCCCTGCACACAGGCCAGGATAAGAAAAAGATTGGAGATGATAGTGAAAGGGACTATTTCATGACTGGCCAGGAGGCGCTGGAATATGGCATTGTAGATAAGGTGATTACAAAAAGGGAAATGGTAAGCATGGGGAGAGATAATAAAAACAGGAACATCCGCGCTGTTGACTGAGAAGGCCAGATTTATTGACTCCTGCTAACCTTTCCTTTCTTGCCTTCTGAGTAGTTTGACCCTTTGGTCTTTGGTGCACGATATCATCCGTTCGATCTGAAACGACTACTTTTCTATATATTGTATGTCTGGAATTTCGCTAGTTTTTAATGTTAATGCTATGAACCTTTTTCGCAAGAATTCCCACTGAAACTATAGATTACATTATCAAGTCATCGCCCAGCCCTCTCTGAAAAACTTATGATTACGATGAGTATACTTAAATATGATGTGATTAAACAATACTGCTGTTATGCTATAATCCAGATCAGTTCTAGAAAAGTTACATATACAGTTTGTAATCTGCAATCCAGACAGCATAATAGCTGGGCCGACATGTAATTCTGGAGGAGTGAAATCGCAATTTTCAATTAGCCTACATACCTCACTTGACAGGACACTCTGATTTATCCTAATAAAACGAAACTAATAAGGCCCTTTAGGATCTATCCTTTAGAGCCTTTTTTTGTGCCTAAAAATAGTATTTTTATAAAGGGATTTAGCTTTTTACCTTTTATATATAAAAGGAGCCAACGGACTAAAAACAACGGAATATTTGTATTAAATGAAATTTTCATAATTCCATTTGATAAACGAATATTAAACCTTGACGATTTATTGTTATGTGTTATAACAACCATGAAAAACATGTAATAGTGAATTATAAATTCAATAATATTAAGTAGTTATGGTGATAAACCTAAATCTTCAATCTCTCCATATCGTCTATAAAAAATCATTCTTAGTGCCCAAAAAAAATAGGCTTTTATGGAGGCTGTAATATTTCAGGCCCTCGGAGGCCTTGGCCTGTTTATATTCGGCATGAGGATCATGTCCGATGGGCTCAAGAAGGTCGCAGGCAGGAAGTTACGCACCATTTTGAGTGCTGTATCCTCAAACAGGGTAATAGCATGTACTACCGGGGCAGGTATCACCAGCATAATTCAAAGTTCAAGCGCTACTACTGTTATGCTGGTTGGTTTCGTTGATGCTGGTCTAATAACCCTCACCCAGGCGGTTGGAGTTGTGCTGGGGGCCAATATCGGGACAACGGTGACTGCCCAGATAATAGCATTTAATATAAGCAACTATGCCTTGCCTTGCGTTGCCATTGGCGTCCTTTTTAAATTCTTTTTTGCATCAAAAAAATGGCAACAGCGGGGAGAGGTCATACTTGGCTTTGGCATACTTTTCTTTGGGTTGGCTACCATGAAAGCCGGGCTTGCTCCCCTTCGAGGTGAACCTGCCTTTATTGAGTTTTTAACAAGATTCCAGGCCCAAAACCTTAATGAGATACTTCTCTGTGTACTTGTCGGTGCCGCCCTCACAATGGCTGTACAGAGTTCCAGTGCCACGGTTGGCATAACCATGGCCCTGGCCAGCCAGGGATTAATTAACTTTGAAGGTTGTGTAGCCCTGATTCTGGGTGAAAATATTGGTACCACCATAACAGCACAACTGGCATGCATAGGCTCAAATCTGAATGCCAGACGGACAGCTATGGCCCATAGCCTCTTTAATGTTCTTGGTGTAGTCTTTATAGTCTTAATCTTTCCCTATTTTGTAAATGCTGTTGTCTATCTGACTACAAATCTCCTATCTATTGGGCATCCTGATCTCCTTATAGGTGAAGAGAAACCTTATATATCTCGGTATATTGCCAATGCCCATACCCTTTTTAATTTAATAAACGCTATTCTCTTCCTATTTATTCTTCCTTATCTGGTTAAAGTTGCGATTTTTTTAACCCCTCGCGGAAAAGAGGAACACCTTGATGAGATCTTTCATATAAAATATTTAGACAGGCGTTATCTTGACTCCCCAGAGGTGGCCTTGGTGCAGACAAGACAGGAAATCATCAGGATGGGAGATGAGGCTCAAACCATGTTTGATGAGGTAATTGGATCTTTAAAGATAAGAAATTCAAAGAAGGTGGCCAAGTGGAAGGCAAGGGAAGATGTACTGGATAATCTTCAAAAGGAGATCATAGATTTCCTTGTAAAGGTCATGCAACAGAATATCATCATTGAGGAATCCAGGGAAATAACCACACTTATGAGGATGACCAACAATATTGAGAGGATTGGTGATGAGTTGGAAGATATCGCCGGGGCAATCGAGAGGATGATTGAAGATAAGTTCTTTTTCTCGACTGATGCACTTGAAGAGTATGAGACAATATCTTCCGAGGTCAGGAAATTCCTTGCCCTTGTTCTTAAAGGGATTAAAGAGGAGAATAAGGAGATAATGCCAAAGGCAGTAGAGGTGGTAAATAATATAGACCGGATGACCGAGGAGATGAGATTGAGCCACCAGGATCGACTAGTCGATGGGACATGCGAGATAGAGAGAGGCATGATCTTTATTGATATCCTTAATGCCTTTGAGAAAATGGGTGGTACTTGTTATAATGTGGCACAGGCAATAGCAGGTGTTAAATAGAAGAGATAAGATCTGGCACATAAAGGATGATAATGTAGTGTCATGTCAAGGCCTGATACAAAAATTACTACCTCGAACTACTTTCATTACAGAACTATCCTTTAATTCATGCAACATTGACATTCCTAAATAAGGCGTATTTTCTGGATACCTTAAAGATCGAGCTCTACCTTGAGCTCCCTTGTCATTAAATCCTTAACCGCCTTCCTTGGGTCCTTTCCTTTGTAAATAACATTATAAACTTCTATTGTAATAGGCATCTCTATGCCCATCTTTTTTGCTAAATTATAGGCAGACATAGATGTCTTTATACCCTCGGCAACCATTTTCATACCAGAAACAATCTTCTCAGCAGGAATACCCTCAGCGATCTTTAATCCTACCATCCTGTTTCTGCTTAGATCACCTGTACAGGTTAAAATGAGATCGCCTATTCCTGTGAGCCCTGCAAAGGTTAATGGTTTTGCGCCCATAGAAACACCGAGCCTGGTTATTTCAGCCAAACCTCTTGTTATCAAGGCTGCTCTTGCATTATAGCCAAACCCTAAACCATCTGCTGCACCTGCAGCAATGGCTATTACATTCTTCAATGCCCCTCCAAGCTCTACACCTATAACATCTTGGGTTGTATAAACCCTGAAGTAGTCAGTAGAAAATAACTCCTGCAAATAGGTGGCCAGTTTTTTATTTCTGGATGCAAGGGTTACAGCCGTTGGGTGTTTCTCGCAGACCTCTCGAGCAAAGCTTGGGCCAGAAAGGCATACAAAGTTATCACTCCAATCCCCGGGCAATACCGATGCAACTACCTGAGACATAGTCATAAGGGTTTCATTCTCTATACCCTTTGTCCCTACTACGATAGGGGTTGAAGAAGAAAGAAAAGGAGACAATTTAGTTAAGATATCCCTGAAAAAATGGGAAGGCACAACGATCAACAAAAGATCTTTCCCGTTAGTTACCTCCCTAAATGATTGAACAGGCCTTATTGCCTTGGAAAGTTTTATTCCTGGTAAAAATGTCTCATTTATCCCTTTTTCCTTAATATGATAATATACATCCTCTTCCCTGATCCATAAATCCACATCAAACCCCTTAAGGGCCATGTGGTTAGCTAAAGTTGTGCCCCAACTGCCTCCTCCCACGACACCGATTTTGACCATTTTTTCCGCCTCTATATTAAAACTGATTAGGACTGAGGTTTCCGTCTTGAAATATTATAGTATTGTGTAACGGCAATTTAGCCATATTATATAAAAAATATAGTGTTAAGAGATGTACATTTTGTTCATCAAAAAGCTAAACAGAATGAAAAAATCTGCCTCTCTTTAAGAGAAATGTGTCTTAAGATAATCATTCCATGGTTTCCTCCAATGTAAATATCAAGAGCTAAGGGTTTGGAGGATCAAGGCGAATGCCTAAATGTTAAATAAAAAGAATGCCAAAATATAGGCTAACTTAGTCTTATCTTGTTAATCTGTCAAGGAATTTAGGCCTTTTTTGGGCATGTCAGAAAGTTCAAAAATATGGATCATCTCCAAATTAGTTGATAAAAAGAAGGGGAAATTCATGTAATTTCAAATAGAATGGACATCCGGTATCTCCAAGGATATAAGTTTTTCTTCCAATTTTTTAGTGTCTCAGAGAATACCCGGAATCTTTTAATAAGAGGAGTGTATACATGTTTTACAGAAAAGAGAAAGAGGTAAATGGATTAATCCTGAAACATCTTGAAGAGGTGGATAACTGTCTCAAGACAGCACTAAAGACGATTGAAGAATATCTAAATGATAACATAGAAGAGGCGAAATCATTGGCAATAAAGGCTGATCAAATTGAGACAGAGACAGACTGTATCCGGCACGAAATAATTGGAAAACTTTATTCAGGGGCCTATCTTCCATCACTGAGGTCGGATATTCTTCACCTTGTAGAGTATCTGGACAAGATTGCCGATGGGGCTGAGGCCTGTTGCGATTTCTTTCTTGATCAGCGCCCAGAGATCCCTAAAGAGTTGAAGTCCAACTTCTTTAAAATAATGGAGCGCTCCATCTCCTCCTTTATCCCCTTAAAAGAAGCGATAGGTTCATTTTTTTCAGATAAGTTTGATATCGAAACTATCAGACAAAAGACTAAAGAGGTAGGGGTTATAGAATCGGCTGTGGACAAAGAGGAGTGGGATATAACCAGGGATATCTTTAAGGGTGAATTGGATTATGCTCATAAGATCCATCTTAAACTTTGTCTTGAAAGTATAGTTGAGATCTCTGACAGGGCCGAAGATGCA
>JAUWZC010000282.1 GCA_030615565.1 Desulfobacteraceae bacterium
GAATTGAAACTTGAAATTTGAAACTAGATGTCTACATAACCCAAGATCTTAACATTTATCCGCCAGACTTACGGCGGATTTATGTCAAGTTTTTTAAGACGTTCAGTGTAAAATGATGAATAGGTTGTGTAAAACGGTTGCGGTTGCGCAGCTCGAATCGGTTAACGGTTAATCCCGATATCTCGGGAAAACCAGCAGCCTCTCGGCCCTGAGCAGCTCGAAGCCGAAGGGCGCAACCGTAGAACGTTTGACGAAACCAATCCCGACCTTTCGGGGCTTCGCTTCAAGCAATGGATTATGATTCTCCTTCACTCGTCGGTTTGAGGTTGAGCTTCGCTAGAAACTGTGAATTTATTATTACCTACTGGTTATTTTTGGTTCCTCTAATTTCAAGTTTCCAGTTTCAGGCAGGCCCAAATTCTCTATCTGGAAGGCTATATTTATGAAGAACAGATTGGCTAAAATTCTTAGAGATACCTTAGATCTCTGCTTTAGGGAGGGTTATCTAAAGAAGATGCCTTTGCCAGAGTTTGTCATCGAGGTTCCCAACAACCCAGATCATGGGCATTTCGCTACTAACCTGGCAATGACTCTTGCTGGAGAGCAGAAGAATTCCCCTCGGAATATAGCTGAAATAATTATCCGGCATTTAGTAGATAATGATCATTTCATCTTGAAAGCCGAGATTGGTGGTGCTGGTTTTATAAATTTCTTTATAACAATAGAGCAATGGTACGATCTCCTCTCACAAGTTATTACTCTAAAGGATGATTATGGCCGTAACTGCCTCGGAAAAAAGGAAAAAATAATGGTAGAGTTTGTTAGTGCCAACCCTACCGGCCCTCTCCATCTTGGCCATGGTCGCGGTGCAGCCTTAGGAGATACCCTCTGTCGGATTTTAGACTTTAGTGGTTATGATGTGAGAAGGGAATTTTATATAAATGATACAGGCCAACAGGTTAAGGCCCTGGGGGAGTCTATTTATAGCAGGTGGAGGCAATTTTCTGATCCATCCTATCCCTTTCCATCAGATGGTTATCAGGGAGACTACATCCAAGAGCTGGCCACTGAGATTGCTCAGAAAATAACATTAGAGAATCTTGATATTCATGATGCCATAGATTTATTGTCTGAGCTGGGCAGAGATAAGATGCTAGAGGAGATAAAAGAGGACCTTGCCAATTTCAGGGTAAATTTTGATTTTTGGTATAAGGAAAGTGATCTTTATTCATCAGGCAAGATCGATCATACAATCAAATTGATTGAAAAAAGGGGCCTGCTTTTTCAAAAGGATGGCGCACTTTGGATCAGAACCTCTTCTTTTGGTGACGATAAAGACAGGGTTATTCGAAAGAAAGATGGTAACCTTACCTATTTTGCCACGGATATATCATACCATCTTGATAAATGGGAGAGGGGGTTCAGAAAAGTAATAAATATTTGGGGCGCGGATCACCACGGCTATATAACAAGGGTTAAGGCAGCCCTCATGGCAGAAGGAATCCCAGAAGACTGGCTGAATGTTCTCCTAATGCAACTGGTCAATCTTTGGGAAGGGGGAGCTGAGGTGAAAATGTCCAAGAGATCAGGCAGGTACGTCACCCTAAAAGAGCTTGTGGATGATGTCGGAGTGGATGCAGCACGTTTTGTTTTCCTGAGTAAAGACCATACCTCACCCCTTGATTTTAATATAGACCTGGTTAAAAGAAAAGATAGTGAAAATCCAGTATATTATGTCCAATATGCCCACGCAAGGATCTGCAGCATTTTTAGAAAGGCAGCTAATGAAAATATTTCCATTCCTGAACAGCCTGGTTCAACCCTTCAAGGGTTGGTTTTAGATGAGGAGATTGCCCTGGTAAGAAAAATGGCTGAATTTCCTTCCCTGATCGAGGAAATTACCAGAGAATTAGCACCTCACAGGCTGACTTATTACTTACCAGAACTGGCTGGTAGCTTTCATAGATATTACAATAGACACAGGATCATCAGCGAAGATAAAAACTTAAGCCAGGCGAGGCTTTTATTATCCTTAGGGGTAAAGATTTTAATCAAAAATGGTCTAAGTCTCTTGGGCCTTAGCGCCCCTGAAATAATGTAACTAGAAAATAATGGTTAACAGAAAACCCTCTGCAGAGAAAGAAAAAAAGAGATACACCTTTCAATTCTCCTTCAGCTCTCTCTTTGTATTATCTATCAGCCTTTTCTTTATCCTGGGGTGGGTATTTTTCTTAGGGATAATGGTTGGCAGGGGTTTGTTGCCAAACACCATAGAGAGCTTTTCTTTCATCAAAAAAAAGATTGTAAAGGATGAGGAAAAGAAAAAAAATGAGCATGTAAAACCTATAAAAGAAGATGAACTTAGCTTTTATGATCAACTTGTTGACAAAAAAGAAAAGGCTAAGAAAAAGATACCCACCTCCACTCTTTTAAAAGATCGAGTTAGAAAAATAGAGAAGACAAAAGCTGTGCAATTAAAAGAGGATACCCGTAATTATAGCGTTCAGGTAGCAGCCCTCAAGAATAAGGTAAAAACTGAAAAAATGGTGGAGAGATTAACCAGATTGGGCTATCAGGCCTATTATTATCAAATCCTGATCAATGGTGAGATGTTTTACAGGATTCGCTGTGGCCCATTCTCTAACATAGAAGAGGCCAAAAAGTATGCCAAAAGGCTGGCCGATAAAGAGGGTTTCAAGCCTTTTATCGTATATCCTA
>JAUWZC010000297.1 GCA_030615565.1 Desulfobacteraceae bacterium
TATGCCGGCCAGACTTGAAATAAGATTAAAGCACGAGCTGATTGACGCAGAGGGAATGAGCATCAGCCGCAAGACATCTGCCTACTTTGGACTAAATGTCACTGACACAAGGGTAATCAGGGCATTAACCATTGACGCTGATCTTAATGGTGATCAGTTAGAAAGGATTAGGACAGAGATATTTACCAATCCCGTTACTGAGGAATCCTCTTTTCTTCCCCTGGCAGATAATTTCGATTGGATAATATGGGTAGGCCTCAGGCCAGGGGTCAGGGATCCTGCAGGCAGCACAGCAGTTGAGGCTATAGAAGATCTTTTAGATATAAGTTTTAAACACGATGAATCAGTTTACACATCCAAGATATATCAGATAGGAGGAGATCTCAAAAGAAATGATGTGGAAACAATAGCAAGGGAAATACTGGCCAATGAGATCATTCAGCAATGGAGAATATATAAAAGGCCTGCCCGCCGTCTGGCAGGCGGGGATGAATGGGATGATCAAAAAGGGATCGGCATAAATATCCCAAAGGTTTACCTTGATAACCTACCTCAAGTAAGAACATTTCCAATAAAAAGCGATGATGAATTACAAAGGTTGTCAAGAGAAAGGAGCCTTGCATTACAGAAAAGCGATATACCTGTTATAAGAAAATATTTCTTAAGGGAGGATGTGCTTTCAAAAAGAAAGGATATTGGGCTTGATCTTCCAACAGATGTTGAGCTTGAGTATATATCGCAGGCAAGAAGTGATCATTGCAACCACAATACATTCAGGGGTCTTTTTAGATACCATGATAAGGCTTCTAATCATAAAGAGATTGTTGATAATCCCTTTAAGACATGTATTGAATCCCCCACCTTACAGATAAAAGAGAAAAAGGACTGGGTTATCTCTGTGCTCTGGGATAATGCAGGCGTGGGAAGGTTTGATGAAAATTATTATTACGTTATTACTGGAGAGACACACAATAGCCCATCAAATATAGAGGCATATGGAGGGGCTATTACAGGGATAGTGGGGATTTACCGGGACCCTCTGGGAACAGGAAAAGGGTCAAAATTGATCCTGGGCACATACGGGTTCTGTGTGGGTCCCAGGGATTATAAAGGAGAACTCAAACCACACCTTCATCCAAGGCGACTTCTGGATGGCGTGATTGAAGGTGTAAGGGATGGTGGAAACAAGAGTGGTATTCCCACCCCATTTGGACAGGTTCTGTTTGATCAATCCTATATGGGAAAATGTCTTGTCTATGTAACCGCTTTAGGCATAATGCCTGCCACGGTAGATAGTAACTCTTCCCACCTAAAAAGGACGAATCCAGGTGATTTGATAATCATGTGTGGTGGCAGGGTAGGAAAGGATGGAATACATGGAGTTACTGCTGCCTCTGAGACCTATAGCGAAACTACCCCAGCAGGTCATGTCCAGATAGGAGATCCCTATACCCAGAAAAAGATGCATGATTTTTTACTTGAGGCCAGGGATGAGGGACTTATAGAATTTATTACAGATAACGGTGGTGGCGGGCTATCTTCATCAATAGGAGAATCAGCCAGGTGGTCTAACGGCTGTCATGTGAACTTAGAAAAGGTCCCTCTAAAATATGAGGGATTAGATCCATGGGAAATATGGGTTTGTGAATCCCAGGAGAGGATGACTGTAGCAGTGAGGCCTGACAATATTGACAGGTTTATGGAGTTATCCGCAAAACATGCGGCAGAAAGTACGGTTATTGGCCAGTACAATAATAGCGGATATCTTCACCTTACGTTTAATGAAAAGATATGTGCCTATATACATATGGATCTTCTTAAATCATCATTTCCTCAGTGGGAATTTGATGCTGAATGGCTTCCACCATCATCAAGGGGACTTAAGGAGCCTGTCTGGGATGAACCAGAAGATCAGGGCTCTCTGCTTAAAGCAATGTTGAAGAGGCCAAATATCTGTGCCAAGAATTGGGTTCAAAGGCAGTATGACCACGAGGTTCAAGGTGGGAGCATTATTAAGCCACTTTTGGGAAAAGAGCGGGATATGGTAAGCGATGCGGCAGTTGTAAGACCAGTTTTAAGCTCCCTGAGAGGGATTGGTATCACTCAGGCTATAAATCCATTCTATTCCCTGATTGATACCTATCACATGACAGCAGTTACCATTGATGAGGCGGTGAGAAGACTTATTGCAGTTGGAGGTGATCCGGCCTGTATTGGGGGTGTGGATAATTTCTGCTGGCCAACTATTATCTATGATCCTGTTAAAAACCCTGATGGAAAATATAAGGCGGGTCAACTTGTGCGAGCATGTTGGGCATTACGGGATTACACGCTTGCATTTGAGATACCACTACTTTCAGGTAAAGACAGCATGTATACCGATGGTGAAGTAAAGGGGCCTTCTGGGATGAGACAAAAGATATCAGGACTGCCAACCCTTCAGTTTACAGCTACAA
>JAUWZC010000007.1 GCA_030615565.1 Desulfobacteraceae bacterium
AATCTTCAATCGAAAATCGTCAATTATATAAATAAGGGCTTCTTCTTAAAATACTCAATTTATAGATGGGAAGACAACAATGAAATTTGCACTATTCTTAGGCTGTAACATTCCTGCCAGACTAACCCAGTATGAATCATCCTCAAGGGCAGTATTAGGAAAGCTAGGTGTGGAACTCGTTGACATAAAAGAATTTAACTGTTGTGGATATCCCTTAAGAAACATTGACTTTAAGGCATCTATGCTCTCTGCAGCAAGAAATCTGGCACTTTCAGAGAAAGAAAACCTCCCTATACTTATCCTTTGCAAATGTGGATTCGGGATGCTCAAACATGCAGCTCATATATTAAAGGAAGACACCTCCTTACTTAAAGAGATCAACGATACCCTCAAAGAAGAAGACCTTGAATTTAAAGGAGGTATTGAAATCAGTCACCTGCTCTCTGTCCTCTACCATGATGTTGGAGTAGATAATATAAAGGAGAAGATCACCAAACCCTATAAAGACCTTAAGGTCGCAACACATTATGGTTGCCATGCACTGAGACCCAGTGAGGTAGTTCAATTTGATGATCCGGTCAACCCCACACTCTTTGATAAACTGGTAGCACTCACTGGTGCAGAAAGCATTGACTGGGAGAAAAGGCTTGACTGTTGTGGTGCTCCTCTGTTTGGCTCAAATGATGATCTATCTATGGATCTAACAGAAAAGAAGCTCTCAGATGCAAGGCAATCAGGGGCTGATTTTCTATGCAATGCATGCTCATACTGTCATATCCAGTTTGATACAGTTCAAAGCATGATGAATAGCAAAGGAGCTAAAAACCATGTTCTACCCCCTATCCTCTACCCTCAGCTTCTTGGATTATGCCTGGGTATAGATGGGGATACATTGGGATTGGGCGAGAATAAGATAGATATAACAGGAATAGAAGGGTTTTTATAGACATAGATTAACCCGGACAAGTCGGAAACAAATCCGAAACTCCAATATCGAAATTCGAAATCCGAAGCACGAAACAAATTCAAATGATCGAAATTAAAAACTGTTTTGAACATTTAAATTTAGAATTTTGAAATTGTTTAGGCCCGCCCTGGCGCGAGGTGATGAGAACATGCTATTTTCGCTGTAATACAATGGAAACGGAAGCTATAGAAATCAGCCATTGTACGTTAGGTCTGGGCCAGGGATTTCGTATTTAGTGCTTAGAACTTTATTTTTAAGGTGTGAAATATGAGCGAAGAGATGGCAAAAGATAAAATCGGCTCAGTTATGGTAGTAGGTGGTGGTATCGGTGGGATGCAGGCCTCCCTTGATCTGGCAGACTCTGGCTTTTATGTATACCTGGTTGAAAAGAACTCTGCTATTGGCGGAGTAATGGCACAGTTGGATAAAACATTCCCTACAAATGATTGTTCCATGTGTATCATGGGGCCAAAGCTTGTGGAATGTGGCCGACATCTAAATATCGAGAAATTAACCATGACGGATATAGTTGAGGTCACTGGCGAGCCTGGCAATTTCCAGGTAAAACTCTTAGAACGACCTCGCTATATTGATATGGCAAAGTGTACAGCCTGCGGTGAGTGCGAAAAGGTATGCCCCATTAGTATACCATCACTCTTTGATCAAGGGCTGTGTGACCGAAAATCCATCTACAAGCTCTATCCCCAGGCTATGCCCGGTGCCTTTGCAATTGAAAAGAGAGGCACTGCTCCATGTAAGGCTACCTGCCCCGCCCATGTTAGCGTCCAGGGATTTGTTGCGCTAATAAATCAGGGCAAATATCGTGAAGCCCTGGAGCTCTTTAAAGAGGAACATCCTTTCCCTGGCATATGCGGTCGGATCTGCCATCATCCATGTGAGGAGATCTGTACCCGGAGCGATCTGGATGAGCCCCTTTCCATGCAGTATCTCCACTGGTTTCTGGCCGATATGGACCTATCAAATGAGACCCCGTATGTTCCGGAGGTAAAGGAAAAAAGAGAAGAGAAGGTGGCCATTATCGGTTCAGGACCTGCTGGTTTGGCAGCAGCCTATAGTTTGGCCAAAGAGGGTTACCAGATGACGGTATTTGAAAAACTTGCTGTTTTAGGCGGTATGATGGCCGTGGGGATCCCGGAATATAGGCTGCCAAGAGAAATAATCTCTGCTGAGGTCAAGGTCATTCAGGATATGGGTGTTGAGATAAAAACAGGGGTTACTTTTGGTGAAGATATAACCCTTGATAGCCTTAAAAAGGATGGCTACAAGGCCCTGTTTTTAGCAACCGGTCTCCATCTGAGTCTGATGTTGCGTGTGGAAGGAGAAGACCTTCCTGAAGTGATCAAGGGAATTGATTTCTTGAGGGATGTGGCCCTTGGCAATCAGGTAAGCGTGGGGGAAAAGGTAATTATTATCGGTGGAGGGAATGTGGCCATCGATGTGGCCCTCACGGCAAAGCGTGTAGGAGGTCAGGAGCTCGTTCTGGTCTGCCTCGAGAAACGAGATGAGATGCCGGCCTGGGATTATGAGATTGAAGATGCCCTTGAAGAGGGGATAACAATCGTCAATAGCCTTGGGCCCAAACGTTTTCTGAAAAAGGATGGAAAATTATCAGGTATAGAATTCAAGCGCTGTACCGCTGTATTCGACGAAAAAGGGGCCTTCAATCCCAGTTATGACGAGACAGACTTGAGCAGTATGGATGCTGATACAGTTATTGTTGCCATCGGACAGGGCGCTGACCTGTCTTTTGCCGAAAAGGAGGGTATCGCAGTCAAAAGAGGACCGGTGGCCGATCCCGTCACCTTGCAGACTCCAATAGAATGGGTCTTTGCAGGTGGGGATGCCTTTTATGGGCCAAAGTCTGTGGTAGAGGCCGTGGCTTGTGGGAAAGAGGTGGCTGAGAGCATCCACCGTTATCTGAACGGTATCGATCTCAAAGAGGGAAGGGAGCAGGATTGGTCCTATGAAAAGCCCGATACAGAAGGAGAACCCCATATGCCCAGGACTCCCATGCGGAAGATATCCCTTGTGGAGCGAGATGGCAACTTCAAAGAAATAGCTCTGGGGTTTACAGAAGGGGAGGCAAGGGCCGAGGTCCAACGCTGCCTGAAATGCGGGATCTGCTCTGAATGTTACCAGTGTGTCTCTGCATGCCTGGCCGGCGCAGTGGATCATACCATGATCCCACAGGAGCACACTATAGAGGTGGGATCCATTATACTTGCACCAGGTTTTACCCCCTTTGACCCAAGCCTGCATGACACATACGGCTATTCTGAACATCCAAATGTGGTCACCAGCATAGAGTTTGAACGTCTGCTCTCGGCGTCAGGGCCTTATAAAGGTCATCTGGTCAGGCCTTCAGCGGATCATAAAGAACCGAAAAAGATTGCCTGGATACAGTGTGTGGGTTCAAGAAATGTCCAGGTGGAGGACAAGGGGTATTGTTCTGCTGTCTGTTGCACCTATGCCATAAAGCAGGCAATGATAGCTAAAGAGCATTCCACCATACCATTAGATACAGCTATCTTCTATATAGATGTGCGCACGCATGGTAAGGAGTTTGAGAGATATTATAACCGGGCCAAGGATGAAGTTGGGATTCGTTTTATAAAGTCGAAAATAAATAATGTATTGCCAGGTGATGAGCCTGGAAGTCTCAAGATTAAGTATACAGATGAGGCCGGAAGACTGGTTCAAGAAGACTTTGACATAGTAGTCTTATCCATAGGGCTTGATATCTCTCAGGAAGCCCTTGATCTGGCTGGGAAAATCGGCATTGAACTGGATCACTACAATTTTGTAAACACCAGTAGTTTTGAACCGGTTACAACATCAAGGCCTGGGGTCTATACATGTGGTGTGTTTGAGGCCCCCAAGGATATACCCGATACAGTTGCCCAGGCAAGTGCCGCTGCATCTTCGGCTACCTCTGCCCTTTCAGAAGTAAGAGGTACAAGGATTAAGATAAAGGAGTATCCGCCTGAACGTGATGTTAGTGAAGAACCAATAAGAATCGGTGTGTTTATCTGTCATTGTGGTATAAACATAGGCGGGGTAGCAGATGTGCCGGCGATTGTAGAATATGCCAAAACTCTCCCACATGTGGAATATGCAGAGGCTAATCTATTCACGTGTTCAGAAGATACACAGGTAAAGATGAAAGAGGTCATCACAGAAAAGCTTCTTAATAGAATAGTGGTAGCCTCATGTACACCAAGAACACATGAGGTATTATTCAGAGAGACATGCAGGGAATCTGGCCTTAATCCGTATCTGTTTGAGATGGCAAATATCAGAGATCAATGCACATGGGTTCACATGGGTGAGCCTGAGAAGGCTACGGAAAAGGCAAAGGATCTGGTGCGTATGTCAATAGCAAGGGCGGCTACACTGGAGCAGCTTTATGAAATCCCGCAGACGATCTGTCAGGAAGCTCTGGTAGTCGGCGGGGGTGTGGCCGGGATGACAGCAGCTTTGGGATTGGCTGAACAAGGGTTCAAGGCCTATTTGATAGAGAGGGAGGATAGACTGGGCGGCCAGGCCCTTAAATTACATACCACATGGAAAGATGAAAAGATACAGCCTTATGTTGAAGAACTGGTTAAAAAGGTTAATGAAAATTCCCTGATTGATGTGCATTTGCAGACCAAGATCAAGGAGGTACATGGTACTATAGGAAATTTTACATGCAAGTTGGCCGATACCCAGGGCAAAGAGACAGAGGTGAGTTATGGTACAGCTATCATTGCCAATGGGGGAGAGAGTTACAAGCCTGAAGAGTATCTCTATGGAGAAGATCCCAGTATCTTGCTATCTCTGGATCTGGATCAGGAAATTATGCAAAGTGCTGACAGGCTAAAAGGGGTGAATACCGCTGTTTTTATCCAGTGTGTTGGCTCCAGGGAGCCAAACAGACCCTATTGCAGCAAGGTGTGCTGCACCCATTCCATCCACAGTGCATTGACTCTCAAGGAATTAAACCCTGATATGGATATCTATATACTCTACAGGGACATAAGAACTTACGGAGAAAGGGAGGATATATTTAGAGAGGCACGATTAAAGGGTGTTCGGTTTATCCGTTTTGAAACAGATGATAAACCCAAGGTTGAAAAAAAGGATGGCAGACTCAGGGTGACTGTTATGGATCAGGTAATCAAGATGCCTGTGGAGATAGATACAGATATTATAACCCTGGCTTCGGCGGTTATACCACGGGATGATAACCATGTGTTTTCTGAGCTCTTTAAGGTTGCTATGACTCAGGATGGTTTTTTCATGGAGGCTCATGCAAAGCTTAGGCCTGTAGATTTTTCTTCTGCGGGGATGTTTGTCTGTGGTTTGGCCCATGGTCCCAAAGCCATTGATGAGGCCATCTCCCAGGCAAAAGCAACTGTGTCCAGGGCCTGCATGATTCTCTCCCACAAAGAGAGAATGGCTGGTGGAGCTGTTGCTGAGGTAGACACTGATATCTGTGCTATTTGTTTGACCTGTATCAGGGTATGTCCTTTTAGCGTGCCCCAGATCGATTATGAAAATTCAGTAGCAAAGATCGACCCGGGCGCCTGTCAGGGGTGTGGTATTTGCGCCTCTATGTGTCCTAATAACGCAATTCAGGTAAGTCATTATAAAGACATCCAGATGATTCCTAAATTAATGGCGGTATATTAATGTTTATTGTGTTTGTTGGGTTCATTGGGTTCATAGGGTTTTAACACAAAAAACACAACAAACTCAAGAAACTCAACGAACTCAAGAAGGGGAATGAGAAATGGAGGATTATGAACCAAGAGTAGTTGCCATGCTCTGTAATTATTGTGCCTACAGTGCTGCTGATTTAGCAGGTGTTGGAAGGATTCAATATCCCACAAATATCCGTATAGTCCACTATCTATGTACGGGCAAGGTGGAGATTGTCCACATCTTAAAGGCATTTGAGGCAGGGGCAGACGCCATATTCGTAGGAGGATGAGAGCCTGGAACGTGTAATTTCCTGGAGGGAAATTTAAGGGCTGCGAAAAGGATTGAATACACCAAGAAACTGTTAGATGAGATCGGAATAGGGAGTGAACGGCTTGAGTTTTTTCATATAGCAGCTTCTGAAGCACCGCTGATTGCAGAAACTGCAAAGGAGATGACAGAGCGGGCAAAAAAGCTGGGTCCCAATCCATACAGGATAAAGCTCCAGCAAGATAGTAAAAAAGATAAGGAGTAATCTATGATCACAGCAGACAGAAAACCTTTTGAGGAGATCAAGGAATCGGTAAAGGATTATAAAAAGATAATGGTTTTGGGCTGCGAGACCTGTGTTGCCATCTGCCAGGCAGGGGGTGAAAAAGAGGCAGAAATTTTGGCATCGGAGTTGAGGCTGGCCTTTGGCAATGAGGGGAATAAGGTCGAAGTTAATGACGAACTCGTAGTTCGCCAGTGCGATGATGAGTTTATGGCTGATCCTGCGTTTCTGGAAAAGGTAAAAGAGGCTGACGTTATACTATCCATTGCCTGTGGGGTAGGAGTCCAACATGCATGTAAATTTTTTAACCGCGTCATTACGGATAAACCTATACGAGTAATTCCGGGGTTAAATACTACCTTTATGGGTGCCAATATTGATGTTGGCCTTTGGGAGGAACGCTGCCTTGGGTGTGGAGATTGTGTCCTGGAAAAGACAGGTGGTATATGTCCTATTGCAAGGTGCGCTAAAAGCCTGCTGAATGGTCCATGCGGGGGATCTTCTGATGGGAAATGCGAGATCAACAAGGAGCTTGATTGTGCCTGGAATCTCATTATCGAGCGACTCGAGGTATTGGGAGACCTGGAAAGAATTAAGCCAGTTGAGATGTATAAAGACTGGAGATCGAGTTACAGTGGTGGTCCAAGAAAAAGGGTAAGGGAGGATTTAAGGCTATGAAATCTGGAAGTAATCTTGAAAGGCTGTTAGAAAAGGGTGAATTTGTTGTTACCGGCGAGTTAGGGCCTCCAAAGGGTCCGGATGTGGATGTGGTTAAAAAGAAGGCAGCCATGCTAAAGGGCAATGTAGATGCAGTCAATATTACTGATAACCAGACAGCCATTGTCAGGATGTCCTCAATAGCCACTGCCAAGATATTGATAGAGGAAGGCCTGGAGCCAAACATGCAGATGGTGGCCAGAGATCGCAACAGGATAGCCATGATGTCTGATCTCTTTGGTGCATCTGCCTTTGGAATTAAAAATATGCTTTGCCTTTCTGGCGATCATCAATCATTTGGAAATCACCCTGAGGCCAAGAATGTTTTTGATATAGACTCCATTCAGATGATCTATATGGTCAAAACCATGAGGGACGATCATAAGATGATCTGTGGCGAGGAGATAGAAGGGGATTTCAAGATGTTTATCGGGGCAGCAAGTAACCCCTTTGCCGACCCATTTCAGTACAGGGTTCACAGGCTTGCTAAAAAGGTGGAAGCCGGTGTTGACTTCATTCAAACCCAATGTATCTATGATATGAAGCGATTTAAAGAATTTATGAAGCAAGTAGTAGATATGGGGTTGCATGAAAAATGTAAGATCTTAGCCGGTGTCACCCCGCTCAAATCTGTAGGTATGGCCCGATATATGGCTGCCAATGTTAGTGGAATTATTATCCCGGAAGAAATTATAGACAGACTTAAGGGAGCAGGAAAAGGTAATGTTGCCACTGAAGGGATAAAGATTCTCTGCGAGCAGATGCAAGAACTCAAGGAAACAGAAGGAATTGCTGGAATCCACCTGATGGCAATTGAATGGGAACATAAGGTAGCTGAGATTATGGAGAAGGTAGGGTTCCTCCCAAGACCTACAATATAACAGCTCGCCCTTTTATTATTTCGCCTTTTCTTTGTAGTATTGATGATACTCAAAAACCTTTTTTATATAGTACTGGGTGGACTTGAAGGGTGGAACACCCTGGTATTTCCTGACTTTCTTACTTCCGGCATTGTAGGCTGCCAGAGCCAGTTTGACATCTCCGTTAAATTGATTCATAAGCTTTCTAAAGTATCTGACACCTGCGTTGATATTGTGCTCTGGGTTGAAGCTATCTCTTACGCCCAAGGCTTTGGCTGTCTTAGGCATCAACTGCATAAGTCCCTTTGCACCTCTTTTTGAAATTGCTTTGGGGTTGTAACGGGACTCTACCATAATAATAGCCTTTACAAGGTCTGAATCAATCTGATAGCGATTTGCAGCTTGAAGGATAATTGGATGTAACAAAGCTTCCGTTTTCTTGCCATGAGCAGATAGCAAGCTTCTTTCCGGGGTACTGACTGGATGCTCCTCTGGCAGAGATGGGGGAATCTTGTATCTGCTAGATTCATCCAGGATTTTGCCCAAGGAGGGGTCGGATTTAGGTTGCATCTGTGCGATCTGTCCAGCTAGATCGCTTTTAGGAACGCTCAACTTTTTTGGGGCCATCGATTTTCCAACCATCGGCTCGGTTTGCTTTTGGCCTTCATAAGGGGGTTGGGCGAACAAAACCAGAGACATTACAAAAATAAATAGACAGCGGACCAGAGCCACCAAAGGTGGCTTTATAGGCGATGCTTCATCCATTGTTGATCCAATGCACCTTCCTCTCCAATAATGAAGTTCTTGCTTTGCTGATTTTAATAATATGGAAAAGATAGAATTGTCAAGTAAAGATTACAAGATATGGTATTTTTTATTTTTTTTCTTCAATATGTAGTATCTCCAAAACAAAGGCACCTTGTCAAGCTATCCATAGAACTATCCAACTATGGGTAGGAAAATATCAGAGGAATGAGGTTTTAGGGACAACATTATGGGTTGTTACGGATGGATTCTTTTATTTTTCTTCTAATAAGCAGATACCCTATGAAGACAAGGAGAAGTCCGATAATGAAAATCAGATTGTTATCCTTAAGTATACCATATGAAAATGCTGATACGCCGATTATACATATAAGAATGATCAGGGTTTTGTTTTTAAGAATATATGATGTAACTTTTAATGTCATAAAGGTCTTAGGAGACATAATGTGATAGGAACTAGATAGGCAAAAGATTTAAGGACGAGGTTACTGATCTAAATTGTACGGCAGATGTTCACTAGGCGACCTACCTTTTCTATCTCTACAACAACCTCATCCCCATCCTTCATATATATTGAAGGTTCACGAAAGGCACCAACTCCATGAGGTGTGCCAGTTATGACAACATCACCAGGTATCAGGGTAAAATTTTTTGATATAAAGCTGATAAGTTCAGGGAGTTTGAATACCATCATACTTGTATTACTATTTTGCATAATCTGGCCATTAAGCCAGCACCTTATCTTCAGGGAATGGGGATCAGGTATATCATCGGATGTAACAATCCAGGGACCAAGGGGGCAAAAGGTATCAAGGGATTTTCCCCTAACCCATTGCCCATCACCAAATTGCAGATCCCTGGCGCTCACATCATTGGCACATGTATATCCGAAAATTGCTTTCATGACCTCGGTTTTCGGGCAATTATGTATTGTTTTTCCAATAATTACAGCAAGTTCTGCTTCAAAATCTACCTTTTTGGCAAGATTTACATCCCAGGTAATAAAATCATTATGCCCGATCAAGCTGTTCGGAAATTTTGCAAAGATCAGAGGAGATTCCGGAATTTCTCCTTTGCTCTCCCGGATATGATCTATATAGTTTAGTCCTATAGCAACTATCTTGGATGGATTGCTTACGGAAGGAGCAAGTTTAATCCTATCCAGGCCTACAGCCTTCCCAGAGGGCCTACAGTCTTGGCCCTTTTTGATGAAATCTATCATTTCACCTTGGAAATCAATGGGTATAAGACTGTCAGCATTTATTATGCCCAAACGAATGCTGTCTTTATCGTAGAATTGGGCTATTTTCATAAAAGCTCTATATGTTCCTTTATATATTAATTATACAAAGCGGTTGTAAAGAAGTAGTTGGTGAAAGAAATATAGTGGAAATGCTTTTGCTAAGTCAATTGAGAAACTGAAACTTTTACTTGCATGAGAAGCATCTTTTTTGGTTATTAGTAAGTGCAGGGAGGCATTCTTGAATTCAAGGGCTTTTCGAAAAAGGAGAACAAAATGGTAGAAAAAAACATTGACTTATCAGGTAAAGTGGCATTGGTGACTGGAGGTAGTAGAGGCCTTGGTAAAGATATTGCTTTGGCAATAGCAGAAAAGGGTGCAAAAGTGGCCATTTGTGGCAGAAAAAAGGAAAATCTGGATCAAGCTGTAGAGGAATTCCACAAACGTGGTCTGAATCTAATGGCCGAGTGTGCTAACATAGGTAAATCAGGCCAGGTAAAGGCCCTGTTACAGGCTGTAGATGAGCAGTTTGGGAGGCTCGATATACTCATAAATAATGTGGGCATGAACATCTTGACACCTTCTTTGGTAGAGACTGATGAGGGGTTATGGGATAAGATTCTTGAGACAAATCTTAAGGGCCCTTTTCTTGTCAGCAGCTATGCTGCCAAGCTAATGAAAAAGGCAGGAGGTGGAAAGATAGTTAATATATCCTCCATTGCAGCTCGGAAGGCTAGCAGGGGTATGGGGATATACTGTGTGGCCAAGGCAGGGGTTGAGATGTTGACCAGGGTTTTGGCAGTTGAGCTGGCTCCAGAACATATAAATGTAAATGCAGTTGCTCCAGGCATGGTAAGAACCAGATTCAGCCAACCTTTATGGAGTGACGAAGGCCTTTTAAAGGAGATTTTAAGAACAATTCCTATGGGCAGGATTGCAGAGACAGGTGATGTAGTTGGTGCTGTACTCTTTCTGGCCTCAGGCCTTTCTGATTTTATAACAGGAGAGGTTATTACCGTAGATGGGGGATCAATGGCCTAATTTTTTTAAGGGAAATCAGCCTTGCCTATTAGTCTAATAATCTGCCGGCTCTAAACGTTGCGCACCAGCAATGCATATCTTAAAAACTTTTTTTCAGCATTTTTATAATCTGTCTTTGAGTAATATCTTAGATTCTCTGGAATTCGAAATATTTTCTTATACTTCTTTAAGAGAAGTTGTATACCAGCATTTTCTTTTAAATCTTTTTTCATGATTATCTAATATGTTGGTTTGTAAAATCCAGCTTACCGGATTATAGTTTCTTTAATTAAAAGGGGCCTAAATATAGATCGTTCATAAATCCGGCACAGAAAGATAGCTGTATCTTTTGCAATACCTATATCCCGCAGGCGGCAATAGATATGCAAAGGATTCATGTAATGTTTAATGCCTGCTCCCATAATGAACATTCACTCCCTATCAATTTAGTTACATGAGGCTTTGACTCATCATAGACTATCTCGGCCATCTATATAATGCTTTCCAAGATGCTGTTATTATCGCAGGTGCAAATCTCTTCTTCATGTACCTTTTGAAGATGCCCTGCAGAAAAGATGCACAAACATCCGAGAAACCTTTTAAGCGCCACCTCAGACTCCCTTTTAACGATATAACCATTGGAGGCCCTTGGCCATCACGTGGTTTATTATTAAGGTGTTGAAGTTGGGTGGCACCTGATAACGACTTAACTTAATATTATGCCAAAATCATGCCACATTTTTTAGGTTAGGAAAATGGTTTTAGATTCCAAATGCTTATCTTTGTATCAATTAAAATCGATCTAGAGAATGGTAAAAAAATACATGTTTATAGGAAATTTTATTCCACTTTTTGGCGAAGTTTACACACTTTTTAAGGTGGGAGTAGGAGGAAAAGGAAATCGAACTGGCATGCGCTGATAAAAAGAGGGAGATCAAAAGCCTATGACCGCTTCCAAGAACTATTAGAGAACTGTGAGCACTACTTCTTCTTCCTGTAACCGTATGATTTTATCGATTTCATTGCGCAGAGCCGGATAATCCTCAACTGGAATGCGTTCACAAAAACTGGAAAACGATTGCTTTATCTTCACTTTTCCCTTTTTTGTGAAAAAGCTACGTTCGAGTGAAAGACAATTAGTCCTGATCGCTTTAGAATCGGGTGTCTGCTTTAGTTCGACTCCTTCCGGGAGGATGAAATCTATCTCCAAATACTGAGTGCTCGGCACACCGAGCACAAGAGGGTGGTTGCGTTTTACCAGGGAGAATAGATTTTTCGGGTGCCAATCTTTTGGTATTTTAAACCGTAGTTCATCCCCTTCACGACGCACAAATGTTGGCGCATCAAAGCTGATTTTAACACTTGCTGGACGTGTGGCATCAGTTACCTCGGTGTTTTGATAATTGAGCATTTTTGCTCCAGGTATAAAGTTGCTTAGGAACCGTTGTAGGAATTGAATGAAATTTTCTTTATTACGGGCGATCCTGCGAATTGCGGCTCCGTTCCGACCCTCGGCTGTAATTACAACTTCAGCATTACAATTCCCGTTTTTCAAGATATTCATCACAATCTGCTTTTTCAAATAATCTATTTTAGCCGCATGAAACGGGATCCATTTCCAAGCATACCTGCCTTTCAAATCCAAGATAAATGCCCAGGTACCCTGATTATCCTGGCGCAAATGACCGACATCCAGTGCATCAACTGTAGGATCGAAAAAACGCCCCTTTTCAAGACCCAACTGAGGTGGAATATATACAATGACATGATTAAATTGCTGCATCGGCAACTCCTGTATTATTTGACCAAAATGGCGGGAGCGCACAAGAGCAAATTGGGCCTCAATTCCTCCGAGCCGTGCAAGTGTGATAAAGAATACTACCTTGTCTTTACAATCTCCATATCGGCGTGCTAGTACGATTGGTGCTGCATGTGGCTTAACTCCTGTAATAATATGCTCATAGTCCTTCTGGTACCGGATTTCAGTCATCAGGTATGCTTGTATGCGGTATAGTTTTTCTATTGGTGTATCGGCACCTTCAAAGAGTGTTTTTGCCAGTTGGACGATTTCTGGACTCTCACGGAAAACGTTTTGCAGAAGGGCTTCTTCCCATTTATGAAACAGATCCCAGCTTGGGACCGTACTGATTTTCAGTACCCATGCTATTTCGCTGATGTGTGGTGATCTATTTTCAGGTATCAGTACCGGTGCTTCAGCAGTGCTCCAGGCTATGCGGGTAAAGGATCCCTTTTCATGTTCTTCCCTTTTGATGCTTCCCCTGGAAAATTCTAATATTTTTGTGTCTTCAAGCGCCAATAGAACAAATCGGGAATTGAAAATTTGAGTTTTATACTGTTGAAACCACCAGGTATTCGTGTAATATTGCACCAGGTATTTGTTCGGTGGGGAGTCATGACGAAATTGAACAACCACCGTTGAACCGATTCCCATTTTTCTGAAGCGGATTACCCCCCCTCGGATAGAAGAGGCTTCCACCCTTTTGCCCTTTGGGTCAACCGAATAGGCTCGCAATATTCGGGAGCGACCTCTTTTTGGGAGGGTGTATTTGGTCATTTGATCACGCCCGGACTTGTTTAAGACGTGAGTGACGGTGGTAATTACATTAACGGTGCTTCCGTCTCTTTTCAGTTCAGTTACCATATCATCGAGTAATAGCGCTGTGTCTGCACCATTGTGGAACCGAATATTGTTACGGGAGGCCACTGCTTTTTGAATAGTTTCTTGATCGGGGACATCTTTTGTCCAGGGACCTGAGACCGGAGGTGCTATAAAATCCAGACGGTTTGCCAATCGTTCATTATCCGGATCCCGATCGAGGGCTTTCTGCCAAAAGCGTACTGCTTTGTCTCGGGCCCCATAAAGGTATGCCAGCTCGGCATATAGACGATATCCCTCAGGTGCTGTAGGTACCATTTCGATGAGTTTTAGAAACGCTTCTTCGGCTCCGGGGCGATTATTGGATTGACGTCGAATCTCCCCCAGCTGCCACCAGGAAGATCTGCGGTTAGGCCATGAATCTGTGAGTTGCTTTGCAAAATGCTCAGCCAACTTGTAATTCTGTTTACTGCGAGAGATTCTAAACACTGTCTGCAATGCCCGGCGTTCATTGGGGAGATTAGAAAGCACCTGGTGATAAATGGCTTCCGCAGATTTCTGATAGCCAAGGCCTTCAAGCGCATCGGCCAGCTGCAGTTGAATAGAGGGCCAATTTGGCCAGTGCTCTTTTATTGCCTTCAAGACGTTGAGACGATCCTCTTTCCATTTCTCCTGTTTATAAATGCTGGCGAGGGTTTTCCAGGCAGTTGGGCGATTCGGGTGAGTGTTGGTTGTATCAAAGAGTAGTTTTCGTGCTTTTTGGGTAAGATTATTCTGCCACCAGAAACGCGCCTGTTTGTTGGAAATCTGAATCAGCTGGTCTCCGGCTTCCATAACGAGCTGCCCAAGCAAGTCAGCGGTACGGCCGCGCTCGGCATTATCCCACAAATTCAGGGTTAGCAGAAAACGTCCCGGAAGGCTTTTGTGATATTTTTCTGTAAAACTCTCAGCCAGTTTTACCGCCGAAACCTTTAAGCCCAATAATCTTGCAGACCTGATCAATAAAAATTGTCGGCGGACGTCATTTTGAATCTTGGAGATAAATCGGCCCAGGAATATATCAGGCGCTAATGCCCTGATCATTTTTGGCACCTCAGTAGGACAGGGGGTGTCGGCAGGAAGGGCTTCCAACACATTTGGATCAACAGGCATGCCCCCTGGTTTGGTTATACGTGCAAGTAGTTGCCATCCACCTTTATCTTGTGCGCTTTTAATGAGGATACGGTTTACACCGGAGCGGAGTTCAACCGGGATGACAATGCCGTCAAATGCCCACCGGCTAATATGGCGGTTCTCAAAAACAAGGATGTTGTTTACCCAAACCTTTAATGCATCCGTTGAAGACAGGCGAAGTTCGTACGGACCTTCTTTTGTTGTGCGTATGACCGATGCCAGATAACCAACAGCCCAAATATTTGGATGTAGCAGCTCTTTTAAATTTATTGTGTTTGTTGATAGAGCCGTTGGATAACTTGTCCGCCAGCCGATCTCAATTAGTTGCCCTTGATAGGTTTTGCTTAAGTCAATTTCTTGTTCCGGTGGATAGGATATGTCGAAGCCTTTGTTCTGATCGTTATCCCATGTTCCGATCAAAGATAAAGGGATGTTCCAACTGGTTATTGCACTGGTTTTTTCCATACGTTTTATCTCACCGCGCACGAACAAGGAAATCCCCAAAAGATAGTTTGCCAGTACCTTTACCTCTGGATCAGGATGGTTTTGTAAGGCTTTGCAGAGTTGCTCTATTCTTAAACGTTCTCTTATGGTCCAGGACATTTTGGAAAGCCAGTGGAGATGCAACAGCGGCGTATCATTGTCTGGATCGAGCAAGGCAGCAACAAGGTGTTCAAATCGATCCGAACGTCTATCTTCGAGATATGCAAGATTGGCTGCGAGTTCGTGGTAGAGGGCTGTGTCTGGACCGGCTTTTCGGGCTGCTTCAACAGCGGTTCGCATACTGGCCACATCAGGTGCAGTGTAATATGTCTCCGCTGCTTTTAAAAGCCTATCAGATTCTCTGGGAGGAGCAGTTTCGGGTAAAAAAAGTGTTGGACCTATAAATCTTGTTGTGGTGCAATTGAAGAGCGATATGAGCAAGAAAATTAAAATAAGGAGGTATTTCTTTTCTACCATTTAATATTCCCCACTGGACATTATCTAATTCTTGGCTGGGGTAACATATGCAGAGCCCTGATAACAGCCTGATTTTTTAGTCCTTATCATGTTCATCCTCAATGCTGCCAACCAATTCTTCCAAGATGTCTTCAAGGGTAAGCAGGCCTATAACTTTGCCGGTGTTGTCCAGGACAATTGCCTGATGTAATCTTTTTGCCTGAAAGCTGCGGAGTTGGGTATCGATTTTCTTGTCTGCCTCAACAAAGTAAGGAGGGCGTAAAATCTTACTTATGGACAGGGACTTCTTTGCATCGATCAATCTGAAAAAATCCTTTGTATGGATAATGCCAACAATATCACCGTCTTTCCCTTTAGTAATAGGAAACCTGGAGTAACCCGTTTTTAAAATTATCTTTACAATATTTTCTATAGAGGCATCTATAGTGAGGACAGTCATCTTCTCTTTTGGTACCATGACCTCTTTGACGTTCTTATCATTTAAGGTGAAAACCCTTGAAAGCATCTTTCTCTCTTCAGTGGTAATTGCCCCATCGCCCCAACCAATCTTAATATAGGTCATGATTTCTTCTTCAGTAAGTAAAGGACCCTTTGTTTTGGAAACATCCACACCCATTAAAAGCAAAATCTTGTTTGTTATGTAAGTAACCATAATAATCACGGGATTAAAAATCATCATGATCGCATTGAGCACTGGGGCAGTTAAAAAAGAAACCCTTTCATTAAAGTATTTAGCATAGACCTTAGGGGTAATCTCAGCAAATATCAGGATGGTAATGGTTAAGATAACTGTCACATAAGCAATACCCCTTTGACCCCATAAAGATATTGCCAGTGCCGTGGCAATAGCAGACATGGCTACATTTACCAGATTGTTTCCCAGAAGGATGGTCCCGATAAGCTTATCTGGTCTTTTTAATATTCTTTCCACAAGCTTGGTCCTTGCTGGTTTGGTTTCAGCCAGGTGTCTCAAGCGAAGTCTACTGATAGCCATAAGGGCTGTCTCAGAACCCGAGAAAAAGGCTGAGAAGCCCAATAGCACTGCCAAAATGATAAGTATAATTATAATGTTTGCTTCTATCATGTCTCCCCTTTTAAAAATAATGTATTATTATAAGCAATCATTGGTTAGTCCGCTGCATACAGATCATCAGCTTTTAGCGGAAAGTTAATTGCTGAATTCTTACTATTATACCTAATCTTGGTTTTTTTATCAGCCAAAAAGGATGTGTTTACCCTGATACGAAGAAAGCTTCGCCAATTATGGCAAGATGAAAAGAACCAATATCTCAATATATTTTCTTTTTTAAAGGAAGTGTCATATCCAGCAGGTGTAGATATATCTCCCAATTATTATTTTATTGGCGTTCACAGGTTCAGACCTGCCTGACGCCCGCCTGCCGTACTGCGGGCAGGGATGGCAGGCGGGTTTTCGGTGAACCCTGAACCTCTGAACCCGTGAACGGTTACATTATTTTATACATGATGGATAGGAAAGAATTCAAGAATCCGATGTGAGATCGGAACTTTTTTCTCAATGATATTCTTTAAATGAGTCAAGAGCAGATCTGACTCCTTTTTCTTATATTCACCGAATCCCAAACCTCTGAAGAGCTCAAGATAGGCTCGTCTGACCAACCAATCACTATTCTTCTTCAGCAACTCGAGCTTAAGTCGGTACAGATCTATATTCTCTCCCGCCTCCTCAAGCCAACCTTGGGGATCTTTGTAAAGTTCCTTAAGCTTAGGGAAGGATAGATCCTTTTTAACAATCATGAAATAGATTGTGGCAAAAGCGGTAAGGCCACTGGGCTCAAGGTCGACACTCGGGTTAGGATACATGACTTTAAATTCTCCATAGTGCCTGAAAGCCATCCACAGTATCCTCCTGACACCGCGGTGATCGTGCTGACCGGGCATGGCGAGAAAATCCTCAGAAGTCAGCTTCATAAGCCCCCTGATATCGTGTTTCTCCGCAAATATAGCACCCTGTTTGACAAGCTGCCGGATCACATCTGTGTCGTCTTTACTTGAGCATGACGTCAGAAAGAAAAACAGGATCAGCCAAAATAGGCCCAGCCTTACTGAAAAATTGTGCCAATTACGATTTCTTTTCATCGGTGCACTTCTAAATAAACAACTTTTTACCGGGACGCACGGGACAGCGATAAAACTACTTATGCCCTCATCCTTGGGGTGCCTCCGAAATGATTATAGGAGATTTTTGCAGAGTCAGACTGCTTCTTCATCTACTTCGAGACCGAATGGTCTGGGTAAGCTGCGGGCGATCAGTGAAGCTGTTCGCCTCTCAGCTTCTCACGCTGGTTATGTTGCGCCACCGGGTTTAGTGCTGGAGAGGAACTCGCTTAGACTTAATACCTTAGCATATGCCAATCCCAAAGCAGCCATAAAGGACCCGTGGACTTCTTCCGTAGATATCGTCTTATCACCGAACCTAAGACTCTTCGTTGCGCACGCATCATGGATGACAATGCATTTGAATCCAAGATCAGCAGCAGCGCGTGTCGTAGCATCAATACACATGTGACTCATAGCACCGCAGATCACCACTCGTTTAATTCCCACTTTTTTCAATTCTTCTTGAAGACGAGTCTCTCGAAAACTGTTCGGATAATGCTTTTGTATCACCAGTTCGTTTGGGAAAGGCTTAATACTGTCGTGAATTTCAACTCCAACGATATTCGGCAGAAAAAACGTAGCACTGTCACTGGTAGCGATGTGTTGCACATGGAATATTGGCCATTGGTTTTCACGAAACAATGACAACAAGTCTCTTGCATTTGCACTTGCCTCTTTAATCCTGACCAGTTCCATATGACCGCCTGGGAAATAATCGTTTTGAATATCAACGAGGATCAGTGCAGTTTGCATCTATAGACACTTTCAATTCTTGCCAAACAACATAGCTATTGAGTGATCGGAATTATTTCTAGAGTATTGAATAATTATATAAAAAATTCCAAAATATAAAAAGAGCCATGATTTTATATTTCAATTTCTTACCGTGCTTAGTAAGAAAACCCATATTAACATAGAACCTATAAAGTTCGGTCCTGAACTTTTTGCTTAATGATATTCTTTAAATGAGTCAGGAACAGATCTGACCCCTTTCTTTTCTCATTGTCAGTCTTGTTTTAACGATATATCCAAAAGCTTTACTGCATTATCGAAGGTCTTCCAACCATGAAGTTCACCGGAGGGTATAAAATAGGTTTCATTGGGATTAAGTATTTTTTGCTCATCACCGATAAACATTTCTATTTGACCTTGCAGGACAATGCCGCACTGGTCAAAGGGATGTTCATGTCCGGCATCTTCCTTCTCCGGACCTATTTCCATACACACCATTATCAGGTTATCACCGATTTCCGCCTTGCTATTAATGCCCGGTCTGAACTCCTCTAACTGCAAGTTAGCCAAGTTCCAGAAAGACATTTCCTCCTCCTTTGGTTTGGTTTATCCCTGTTTTTCCTCTTAACATTCTGACTTTTGAACCTAAAGATAAGCTCAGCCGATGCAATATGCGGTCGGCTGCAGCGAAAGTTGGGCAGACTAGTCCGCATCTGTTAGATGATTTCGAATGAACTTCTGTATAGCCGCGACGACCTGTTCTTTGAACTCTGATGGGCTCTGTGCTACCCACACTGTGAAATTGTACAATTCCTGGGCATCAGCCTTCAACCATTTGCCGTTACCAAACAAGAACGTGAGCAAGGTGGTTATGGCAATTCTTTTTTTACCATTCTGAAAAGGATGGTTTTTGATCATAAGATAGAAGAGAATACTAGCCTTAGCGACCAGCGTTGGGTACAAGGTCTTGCCTGAGAATCTCTGAAACGGGGTCAGCACACAGCTTTCAAGCAAATTTGGAAACCGGGTAGAGAAATCCGGTATTGGCTCGTTGAAAGAGAGATGCTCCTTGGCGAGTCGGAAAGCAAGGTATTCTACGTCCGCTATGGTTATGATTCTCACTATTCCTTGCCCAACTGCTTAAGGACTTCTCCATATTCCCGCACTGTTTTGCGAACAGCGGCGTCTATCCGTTTCTTTCCTCTTCTCGTTACCTCCTTGCCAAGGATGTTTGCGATAGTCTGGTCCGTAATAACGTAGGTCCTGCCTATCTTTGTGGCAGGGATCTGTCCTTTCTTGACACGATTGTAGATTGCGATGCGGCTGACCCCGAGAAGCTTGGCCAGTTCAGGAATAGTGATATACTTTTCGTTGGCCATGGTTCTTACCTGAAATGATGATGTTAATCCAACACTTATAAATTAACATAAGTTAATTTGGAATGCAAGAGTTAACATAAGTTAATATGGTCTATACAGGTTAACATAATACTAGACGGCTTAAAAGACGGAATATATTACGCCTTTAAATGAGACAAAGACTATTAAAACAAATCAATTCAATATTTAGTGCTATCTTTGGAAAAAAGGCAAAGAAAAGTATGCCTCATTGTCTTTGATGTATCGATTTAGAACCTAAGATTTGACCCTAGTCTTTTTTCAAGAATATCTTTAAATAAGCCAAGAGCAGGTCTGGTCCCTCTAATCATATCCAAACATTTTCTTCCGTTGTCAATTCGCCACCCGCATCACCAGTGTTTATAGTGCCCGCAGGTTCGACAAGCATGATTTTGCATTCCTCTTTTGCGAATGGTTTGTGTTCCACACCCCTCGGGACGACAAACATTTCTCCTGCCTTCAGGTCAACTTTACCGTCACGGAATTCGATGCTCATTTCGCCATCAAGAGCGATGAAGACCTCGTCGGTATCAGCGTGACTGTGCCAAACAAAGTCGCCTTGGAATTTAACCAATTTGAAATGATAGTCATTCATTTGGGCGATGATTTTAGGTGCCCAATGGTCAGCAAACTTGTCGAGCTTTTCTTCCAAGTTAATCGGTGAATAATTCATATAGCTCTCCTGAAATTTCAGCAGCAATTACTATACAGAAAATATTGCACATATTATGCATATTACCCTGAAATATAGAAGTAACTTCGATTATTCTCTCCAATCTTCCAGCCTGACGATCTTTCTATCCGGACGGTGGTTGCTCCAGAGGCAAATGGTATTTTCTTTGATATATCAACGCATAAATTGGGTTTGACCCTGAACCTTTTTCTCAATGATATTCTTTTAATGAGTCAAGAGCAGGTTTATCACGTTTACACTTATCGGGCCGGACTGTCCCTAATGAGGGTTTTTGCCTGCCTCCGTCAATCAGACCTGTAAGCCCATTAAGCCGAACTTATCCATCATGAAGCGGTGAAATGCGTCGTCATCAAGATTGGCGCGTTTCCCGAGGAAATCCTCACTTAAAGGACCTGCGGAATAGACCGCCTTTGGAGCATCCGAGAGAACGGCCTCCAAAATAAGATCGGCGATCAGATCGGGGCCAGGAATGGACAGACCGGCGAACATCTTCCCCGTCTCTGCGCCTGCGGTTTGATAGATAGGTTTATAATCCGGATCAGTTCTGGCCATGAGATCGCCTGTCAATTTATTGCCAACTTCATTAAATTCAGTAGCAATGGGGCCTGGGCGGATAGCCACCACCCTTATTCCAAATGGAGCCAACTCCATACGTAATGCATCAGTGATGCCTTCCACTGCATACTTGGCTGCTGCATAGACCCCGCTCCCGGGAAAAGTGAATTTTCCAACGATGGAGCTGAGGTTCACAATGGTTCCTTTTCTCAGATTGCGCATACCGGGTAAACAAGCCTGT
>JAUWZC010000283.1 GCA_030615565.1 Desulfobacteraceae bacterium
TCTCCTCTTTAGAGACTATCTCTTCAAGTCCCTCATCTAGTTTAATCTCTTCTTCTAAATCTATGGAGGGTTCTGGTTCCTCCCCGACTTCCTCCGCAGCCTTTTCCTCTCCTTCAGGTGCTAACTCTTCAAATTCCTCGAGTTCTTCTGACAGAACATCTTTCTCCTCTTCAGATATAGCCTCTTCTGTACCTTCCTCTTTTACTCCCTCCTCTTCGTCCAATAAAAGATCTTCCAAGCCTTCTATCTCTTCCTTTAGTGATTCAGGTGCATGGCCTTCTTCGACTACATCAACAAGATCTATAATTTCTTCTTCACTTTCTGGTTCTTTCTTTTTTGCTTCTTTCTCTTTTGGTTCTTTCTCTTCACCTAAAAGATCTTCATCAAATTCAAAATCAAGGAGATCTTCATCCTCACCCTCATTTTGATCCTTTATATTGTTATTATCTTTGGCCATGACAATCCCCCTATTTATGTTTATCTAATAAAAACATCTTTAATTTTTAACTAACATATAATATCAAAGAGTGTCAAGGACTTTGAAAGTTTGACTAATGACTAATTTTATGTCTTAGTCAGGTTATAGCGGGCAACGGGAATAATACTATCTGCAATCTCTCTCCTAAGTGCAATGGTATTTATCGGGGTAAAACGTGCGAATTTTTTTAGACCCATTAACTGAGTCCTGAGTTCTTCGCCCTCAGAGATAGCTGCAAAAACCTGCCTTGCCATTATATCCACCTGTGGAAATGAATCATTTATATAGACCTTGGTAGCAGCGATGTGTATTTTCGCTTTCTCTTCGCCCTCCTTTTGGATCATTTTTAATGTCCTTACAAGGGCACTTTCCATGGCAAAGATCTCGATGATCATATCAGCTATCAGGGCAACAATTTCCTGTTCATTTCCTAGCTTTTCCATGTACTTTTGGGCCGCGGCACCGGCTGCCAGGAGGGCTATTTTCTTTGCCATAGCCACCATTTTCCGATCTTTTTCAAGAATACCCTCTTCCTCACTCATCGCCGGCCGATAGCTCATAAGCTCTCCCATTACTTTTTTAACTGCATCAAAAATAGGAAGTTCTCCCTTCATGGCAGCCCTCATTATTGTATCTACAATCACAAGGCGATTAATCTCGTTGGTCCCCTCCCAGATAGGGTTGATCCTGGAATTCCTATAAGCGCTTTCGATCGGATTGTCCTGAATATAACCATAACCACCCATGATCTGAACGCATTCATCTACTACAAATTCTAACACCTCAGAGCCATAGACTTTGTTGATCGAGCACTCTAAAGCATATTTTCTAAGGGCCTTACCAGTCTTCTGACCTGCATCATCCTTAGAAGGGTCAATTCCCTTTAAGGCCAGGTCAAGGAGACCAGCAGTGCGATAGACCATGCTCTCAGTAACAAACGCCTTAATAACCATCTCGGCTATCTTATGTTTGATCAGGCCAAATTCGCAGATAGGCTTCCCAAACTGGATTCTATTCTTAGCATATTTTACCGCTTCAGCAATCAGCAGCTTGTCTCCCCCCAACGTAAAGGCGCCCAACTTATATCTCCCAACGTTCAGGGTATTTAGAGCCACTACATGCCCTCTGCCTACTTCCCCTAAGACATTTTCTACTGGCACCCTGACATCCTGGAAGATAATGGCACGGGTTGAGCTGCCATGTACACCCATCTTTTTCTCTTCCTCGTCTACTGAGACACCCTCCCACGCTCTCTCTACGATAAAACTGGTAAATTGTGTACTATCAACCTGGGCGTAGGTGAGAATGAGATCGGCAAAGCCTGCACTGGTAATAAACTGTTTCTGGCCATTCAAGATATAATATTTACCATCCTCGGATAAAACTGCCGTAGTTTCTGCATTGAGTGCATCTGATCCATGTTCAGTCTCTGTCAGGGCGTAAGCACATATCATTTCTCCAGTTGCAAGTTTTGGAAGATATTTTTTCTTTTGCTCTAGGGTTCCAAAAAAGACAATAGGGAGACTTCCTATGCCTGTTTGCACTCCGTAGGTTATGCTAAAGCCTGTGCCCTGACTGATGTGCTCTGTAATCAGGGTGGAACTGACCTTATCCAGCTCTGAGCCTTGGTAAATCTCCGGCACATCTGCCCCTAAAAACCCCAGTTCCCCTGCCTTACTAATCAGACTCCTTAGCAGATCAGGATTCAGCTCCTCAAGCTCATCCCTCCTGGGGGCCAACTCACCTAAACCAAATTCTTCTGCAGATTTGCCGATCAGGCGTTGATCCTTGGTAAAGTCCTCGGGGGTAAACACCTCCTCTGGCAATGCATCTGTAATTAAGAATTCCCCACCTTTAAAAAGTTTTTCTTCTGCCATTTTTTCACTCCTTTATAATTAATAATCATAATTGCTCAAAATCCTGCTTGCCCTATTAAATAGAGACTTAGGGAAATTTAACAGGGTGAAGATTTAAACTTACCGGTTCTTTAGGACATGGGTGTCTTTTTTTGCTTATGCCCCTGGCCCAGACCTGGCTAGCAATGCAGTAGTATTTAAAATGAGTCTGAGTAATAATAAAACGATCATATAATATACCACAAAGTTCGCGCCAGGGCGGGCCTTAAATATAGCTTAAGCTTCGTTGTCATTTTCCCGACATGTCGGGATTTATAT
>JAUWZC010000099.1 GCA_030615565.1 Desulfobacteraceae bacterium
ACAACTCAGTTAAGGCTTTCATATAAAGGTCTGGAGATAGGCCCTCTACAACCAAGTCAATATCTGATCTTTCATGAATAAAACCTTTGACCAATGACCCGATAAGAAAGGCCCTTTTTACCTTATATTTATCTTTTAATATCGAGACGCATTTTTCGGCTGCTTTCCGTAATTCCACTTTTCTATCCATTACTTTCTTCTCCTTTAATATGATAAATTTTATAGATTCCGTGGGAGAATGTCCACCATTGCCCCTCATTAATTAACTGTGCCGTTTCCAGGAATCCCCTAGCCCTTTCAATTTCAAGAAGGCAATTGTTTATCTTGTTTGTTATAGTGAATTTAGGTTTAAACATCTTCAGTTATAGCTACCAAATACAATTACAATGGATCTTTTGATAATCCATATCCAATTTTTCCCACATCAGTTTTGTTTCCTTACATAGAGCTACATTATAATAATTATATTTTTCTGATAGATAGGAGATGATTTTTATACATACTAAATATGGTTTACTATTCTTCGTGCAATTTCAAAGGCAGCGGCAATCCTTATGGTTTTCACATTTCCGAGCCCTTTTATCTCAAGAAATTTGCTTAGAGGTTGATTTGCCATTCCTTTGAATGAGCCGAAATTGGCAAGGATCTCTTCAGCAATCTTTTCAGCAGGTTTGCCTTTGATGCCAGAGGAAATCAAAATGGCCAGAAGGTCAGCATCTGATAGGCTCTCTGGTCCGAGCTCCCTGAGTTTACCCCCAGGATGTTGCCACTTTTGAGATCGTGCACTCATTTTTAACCTCATAGTTTAATCTTCCTCTGTTTTTACAACCAAAGAAGCAGCAGAATTTTTGGGCATCTATCCTTTTTCAAGATATCACTTCACTTGGATTTAGAACTGCTATACTTAATTTGCCCTTAAAATGCTCTACATTCCATGTCACAAAGGTATCAATGATTTTCTTATTTTTATCGACTATGGAAGTTACCAACGCATCTCCAAAGCTCATTTTCTGTTTTATAAGGTCCAATATAGATTTAGCATTAAAGCATACTAATTTAGCATCCTCATCTGGGAACAATATGGTGGTGTTATATTTTGTAGCAAAACCGAGGTAAAGCATCACTGTATTTTCATAGCTTAGATTAAATGATAGGATTCCACAAAATTCTAATAGGTTATAAATAGAAGTATAGGCAATCATTTCATCTTTTACTGCCTTTTCTAAGAATCTGGTGGTTTCTCGATACTTAGCATCTCTTTTATATCTTCTTTCAATTACAAATACATCAGTATCGATAAATACCTTTACTTTTTTCTCCATATCCTTTTCCTGCTGTAACCCATAGCTTCCTCAACTGACTCAAAAAACGGGCTGCTCTTTTCCAGTTCCTTATCTATAGCTTCCCAGTTTATCTTTACATCCGGCTTTTTGCCTTTTTTCATGGCGAGAGTTGCCTGTTCTACAAATATACCTTCTTGTTCTAAGGCTTTTTCCAGAATTTCTTTAACTAAAGCGCTTCTGGTCTTGCCTCTTACCCTGGAGAGGCTGTCTAATTTTTTGAGAAATTCTTTATCTGTTCTGAGAGTTAAAACACTCATTGCTACCACCTCGTAATACTTTTTAGGCCCTATTGTATTACAATCTTTTAAAAAGTCAACAACATATCTTTGCTCACACTATAGACTTGAAGTATTTTACAAAGCTTTGAACTCTACAAACTAACTGCCACTTTTTGAAACAAAAAAAGTATCTGACCGCTTTCTATGAAAGTTTTTGACGGGTTTTTTATAGTGTGCTATAAAAATAAGGTAATGGAGGGATGTCCGAGTGGTTTAAGGAGGCGGTCTTGAAAACCGTTGTCCGCTTAAGGTGGACCGTGGGTTCGAATCCTACTCCCTCCGCCAGGAGATGTAATCCCGATTTATCGGGATTACATCTCACCATTGGCTGGTAGCCAGTAGCTCTTGGCAAAGAGGTTTTCCACAACACGTTGATGCTACAAGCAAGAACCTAATCGCAAATAGTAATCTCCTAAGGGATTCTATGAAATTTAGATTCAAAGAGTTTAGAGTTTACCAAGACGCTAAAGACTACTGCAGGTTTTGCCGGGACGTTATTGCAAATCATATAGCCAGACGAGACAAAAGTCTGACAGGCCAATTGGATAGAGCACTGAATTCAATTGTGCTTAATATTGCTGAAGGATCTGCTGACAATTCTGATGCTGAGTTTGCCCGGTTTTTAGGTATATCAATGAGATCTGTCTATGAAACTGTTGCAGGATTTGATCTTGCAGAACTCTATCAATATATTGATGAGGATTTAAACCAGAGAATTTAAGAAAAGGCATACTCTCTGGTAAAGCAATTAGCATCATTTCGTAACAAGCTTAAAACATAATGCTATAAGCCAGAAGCTATTAGCAAATTGTAATCCACCAGGAAATTTAGTCCCGATTTATCGGGATTAAATTTCACCAGTAGCTTATAGCAATTGGTTTTTAGCAGGAAGGTTTTGTACTAATTTATTGCTACAAGCCAGAAGCTATTAGCAAATTGTAATCCACGTAAGTGGATTCGCGGAGAGATGGCCGAGTCGGCTGAAGGCGCTCGCCTGCTAAGCGAGTGTGGGGCGAAAGCTCTACCGAGGGTTCGAATCCCTCTCTCTCCGCCAAAAGATATCCTTTTCTGATCTGCTAGAGTTATCTAATTTTTCTCCACCTTGTTCCATCTTTCGTGTCAATAACCTCAACCCCCAAATCCTTTAGTTTATTTCTTATGTTATCAGCCTTTGACCAATCCTTTTTTTGCCGGGCATAGGTCCTTTCTTTTATTAATTCCTCTATCTGCTTAGAAGATTCTGCCCCTGTCAGATCCATAACCATTAGCACTGAGTTGAGCCTGGAGAGAACATCTTCAATCTTATTTCGATCGGATGGATTTAATCCTTGAGAGTCTATTATACGATTGATTTTATGTATAAACTCAAAAAGTGCGGCTAGGGCAGGCGAAATATTCAGATCATCATCCATTTCCTCTATAAACTTATGCCTAAGATCATAGATTAATTGATCAATTTCTATATTAACTGGGCCCTTTTGGCAGGAGCGGAGTTTATGGACGAATCTATCTAAACGGGAGACTGTATTTTTAGCTATAGTTAGCTTTGACCATGAGAAATCAATAGCTTTCCTGTAATGCATGTTGATAAGCCAGTATCTAATTTCCCTTCCAGCATAACCTTTATTTAGTGTATCTCTAAGGGTGATGGTTTTTTCTTTTACTAGTTCATTATGAATCCAGTAATTAGCTATTGGCTTGCCAGTAAGGGCTTCTGATATAGCTATATCGTTTTCGTGGTGTGGAAAGATCAGGTCCATACTTCCGGTATGAATGTCAAAGGTTTCACCCAGATATTTCACTGCCATGGCAGCACATTCTATGTGCCAGCTGGGTCGGACGTTTCCCCATCTGGTAGAAAAGAATATCCCTCTTTTAAGCTCATTCAATGTTGATCTCTTAAGCAGGGTAAAGTCCCTTGGATTGTCTTTTTCATACTGATCTAGGTCAACCGTTTTACCCACCCTGATTTTGTCTAAATCTACCCTTGAAAGTTTACCATAGCCCTTAAAACGAGAGATGTCGAAGTAGACAGAGTGTAATCTTTCATAGGCAAAACCTTTTTCTAAAAGTTTTTGAGTAATATCTATCACCTCTTCCACATGTTCACTGGCCATGGGGTAATTGGTTGCCCTTTTGATATTGAGGGTGTCCATATCTTTAAGGAATTCATGATAATATCTTTGAGTGAACGTAGTTACTTCTTCACCTGAAGCTTCAGCTCCCTGAATTGTTTTATCATCCAGATCAGTAATGTTTATTATATGCTTTACTGTAAAACCCTTAAACTCAAGGTAACGTCTCACAAGGTCAGCGACGATATATCTCCTGCAATCAGCAAGATCGATTAATTTTGATACTGTGGGTCCGCAGGAATATATAGAGGCCTCGTTTTCTTTTATGGGTATGAATGCATCTTTTTGCCTGTTCAATGTATTATAGAATTTGATATCAGTCTTTTTTCTGTCCATAAATAGATTGGTACTCAGGTATCGTTCGCCACCATCCGGAAATATAACCACAAAGAGACCCTCTTCTATTTCTTGTGCTACCTTAAGAGCAGCGGCCATGGCTGCCCCTGAACTCATACCAACAAAGATGGCTTCTTCTTTGGCAAGTCTCCTTGTCATCTGGAAGGCCTCTTCATCTTCAATATGAACAATGCGATCCAGAGAATCTTTATTAAATATTCCAGGTCGATAGGATTCCTTCATATTTTTCATTCCCTGGATATTATGGCCCAGATAGGGCTCGACCCCGACTATCTTGATTTCTGGGTTGTACTCTTTTAATCTGTTAGAAAGGCCTATTACCGTACCTGTAGTACCCATAGCGGCTAATATCATGGTAACTTTTCCATCAGTCTGCTGCCAAATTTCAACGGCAGTTCCATAGTAATGGGACATCCAGTTGCTTTCATTATTAAATTGGTCTGCCAGCCAGTATTTTTCTGGCTCTTTTCTGACCAGATTATATGCCTCCTCAATAGCACCATCAGTGCCAAGACGTGACGGGGTAAACTGAAGATCTGCACCTAATGCCTTCAGTATCTTCCTCCTTTCCTCACTAACTGAATCGGACATGGTGAGCATTAATTGGTAACCTTTAATGGCAGCAACAAGGGCGAGCCCTATTCCAGTGTTGCCACTTGTGGCCTCTACAATTATTTTTCCCTTGTTTAATTGACCATTTCTCTCTGCCTCCTCTATCATGGATAGGGCTATTCTATCTTTAATCGATCCCCCAGGATTGAAGGACTCAAGTTTGGCAAATATCTTGACCTTATCGTTCTTGTTAAGATGGCTTATAGGAACGATAGGTGTATTTCCAATCGTATCTAAAATGTTATTATATTTCTTGGTCACTATTTCTTTTGGCCTAAAAGCGGGTTAGTCGAGTGTCTTTAATATAAAAGATGTAGTATAGCAATAAAATAAAGACCTTAACGTCCAAAGGGGCAGACCTTAATACAGATCCCACAAATTGGGGCATCCACATCGGGAAGCTTTGAGAATTCACCAACAAGTTTTTCTACACAACGTGAAAAGTAAAGTGACTCATCTCTGTTTTTATAATTATCTTTTGTGCCAACACCCTTTATAGCTCTTGCTGGACAAGCATCCCTGCATAGGTTACATTCTCCACAGCGATTCTTTATAGGACTATCTATATTTAGGGGGGCATCAGTAAGGATGGTGACGAGTCTTATACGAGGGCCATAACGGGGGTTTATCAGGAGCAGGCTTTTTCCTTGCCATCCCAACCCGGCCATCCGGCCCACAGCCTTATGTGTAATGGCACCATACCAATTTTCCCTATCCAAAACCTGAGATGCAGGAATTGGTAAACTTTTAAAACCATCTCTTTGAAGGATATTGGTTGTGTGAAAGGCAATTTGGTCAAGGATCCTGTTGGCAGTCTGGTAAACAGAAAGGTAAAGAGGTGTGGGCTGATCGATTATCTGTTCAAATACAGCGCTGGGAAGCCTTAGAGCAATAGAAATTGCCCTAGAAAAGGGAGCTAATAGGCTTGGTGGATCTAACTTAAGCCTTTTTAAAGGCTCAGTATCTGCAACACCCACAAGATCTGCACCTAAAGCACGGATTTTAGTCTTTATCTTTTCAGTGTGGTCACGGTACTGACTACTCACTACCATTTTAAAAACCTCCATTTGCAGCCTTACTAGTCAAATTATATCTCCAGTTAATGGGTCTCTTGGTTAAACACCTCATTAAACACTTCCTGATATTTTTTGTACGCATCACTACCAAAACAGATAAAGATAACCTTTTTAATGGATTGGTTGTTTTGAAGGAAGAATTTAGTTTCTCTTAAGGCAATATTTACTGCCCTTTCCAGGGGAAATCGGTAGACACCAGTACTAATAGATGGAAAGGCAACTGTAGCTGCACCAATCTCTAATGCTGCTTTAAAGGAATTTATATAACAGTTAGCCAGCAACTCATCCTCATCCCCATACCCACCGGACCAGATTGGACCGACTGTATGGATAACCCATTTAGCAGGCAATCGATATCCCTTTGTTACGCGGGCCTCACCAGTTGGGCAACCACCTATAGTTTTTGTTTCAGCAAGGAGTTCCGGGCCAGCTGCCCTGTGTATCGCCCCATCAACACCTCCACCACCTAAAAGCGAAGTGTTAGCAGCATTGATAATGGCATCTACCTCCATCTTTGTAATATCTCCCTCAACAATCTGTATTCTTTCCTTTAAATTAGTCTCCATTGAATTCCTCCTAATTCATTGAACTTTTGTTTACAAGATTAAAATATTTTAAAATATGTGTAAAGTCAAGGTGTTAGGTTTATTGAGTTTACAATAAATTACTCTTCAATCTAAGATGATGAGGTTAAGCTTAGAGAGGTTTTTAGAGAGCATTAATGGTTCGAGATTTGTTCCATTGCTTGACCAGAGCCATGAAGAGTACCGTTTGCATGGGGTCAGCTCTCAGTTCTTAAGAGTTTCAGAAGCTCTGAAACATCTTTTATTTCTTCAAGGGTAAATATAGCATGGATTGCCTTTTCCGCCTGATCTTTGGTTAACACCTCTAATACATTTCTTAGGAATTTATCAGCCAATTGATGATCATTTAAACCGGGTTGATCCATGAAAATTGTCCCCTCGGTATACACCCTTCTCTCTCCAGAGCCCCTTTCTCTGGCTAGAATCTTGACAATCGGCTTATCTATAGCGTTTTGGTAATCCGAGTAGGTTTCAAAATTAATCTTATCCATGAATTTTAAGATTTTTGGGTTTTTGAAGGTTTTTGGGTCCTGCCATTCTGGGCCTATTTCAATCCGGTGGGCAGCCACTGAAAAGACATAGGCAACACTAAACTGGGCCTCAATATGGGTTCCTATTCGTCTGTTTTGCCATAATGGAAGGTCAGCCAACATGTTAATAAGGATATCTATTCGCTCAATATCTGAAGCATGAAGATGATTCTCTTCTAATATTCTGTAGAAACAATCAAGGGCATGGTGCATAGCTCCGCAGCATGGATAGGCCTTATAGCTTATACTTGAAGGGAGAAACCAGTTTTTTCCAAGATTTACAATTACCTCTTCCGGAAGCCAATCCTCTGATGCAAAGGATTTCCAGAAACCAAATTCTCCATCAAGGATCTCTTTATCACCGGTATACCCTAAATCGGACAGCAGAACAGCCGTTACCTCTGTCATTGATATCCAGCCGGATGAAAGATATTTGGACATAGACGAGGGAACTGTAGCGGCAAATTTCATCACTACAGGAATAGGGCACATATAACCGGCTATTCCAAGGGCATGGCACAATTTATCAGGGTTAAAACCGAGTATTTTGGCAGCACCTGCAACTCCTCCAAAGATAGCTGAACCATATCCGTGAGTAGGGAGACCTATTGTTATCCCCTTTTGTGGAATGCGCATGAAAAACCCTTTACCAGGTATCAATCCCCTTGCCACCCTGATACCTATTTCATGTGACAGGGCAAGGGCAGTTATCAGTTCCTGTCCTGATGCTCTGATTGCTTCTGCTAAAGCCAAAGGTGCAGCCATGACAAAGGGTGAAATATGACCAGAGGGAGAAGTAAGGGCCTCATAATCAAGTGCATTGAATAATTCCCCATTGGCAAAAGCTGCTAAATTTG
>JAUWZC010000332.1 GCA_030615565.1 Desulfobacteraceae bacterium
TTGAGCCTGTTTCTGAGATATTTTCGGGCCTTAGCGTCTATAACAAATCTTTGCATGCCAGGTCTGGGCCAGGGGCATGGTAAAAAAAGACATCTCCATGCTCATTCACCAGGTAATTTCAAAGAGCTAAAATGTTACAAAATTTATTATTTCTTTTTTTTGCCTGATATAGAACGGCGCCTCTTTTGATACTGGTAAACAGCTTTATTGTGTTCAGATAAGGTAGTAGAGAAATAATGACTTCCATCATTCTTGGAGACAAAGTAGAGGTAATCTGTCTCTGCCGGGTTTAATGCTGCCATTAAGGACTCTCTGCCAGGATTGGCAATGGGTCCAGGAGGGAGTCCATAATTAAGATATGTATTGTAAGGGCTGGGGGTACGAAGATCCTTTTTTTTCAGGTTTCCATCAAAATTTTTAAGGCCGTAGATAACCGTTGGATCACTTTCAAGCCTCATCCTCTTTTTAAGTCTATTAAGAAAAACTGATGCAATAATCGGCCTTTCCTTGGCAAGACCGGCTTCCTTTTCCACAATTGAGGCAAGAGTTACTATTTCCTTTACTGGCAGTAGTCCGCCTGGGATGAGTTCCTTATCTTCTATCAGAGCAGAAAAGATTTTTTGGAAACGTTTAATCATAAGGTCAATTAACTGCCGTGCCCCTATATCCCTGCTTATTATATAGGTGTCAGGAAAGAGATAGCCCTCTAAGCTTGTCCCATCAATATGAAAAGAGGCTGCAAGGGTTTTATCCATAACTAAGGGGATAAATTCTTCTATATTAACCAGGTTCTTTTTGGCCAGTAAGTCAGCTATTTGTTTCGCGGTAAGACCTTCAGGTATTGTTAAAGCATAGGTCTTGATCGCACCAATTGATAGAATATTAAATATTCTTACCGGGGACATCGACTGGTTGAGGCTGTATTCGCCTGCCTTTATATCCTTTGTGCCTCCTTTCAGGATAGCCCAGAGCATGAACAAATCTTTGCTTTTGATAAGCCTTCTTCTCGAAAGTTCTATAGCAACTACTCTGAGTCCACTCCCCTTTTTCACTATAAAAATCTCCTCTTTTTTATCGACACCTGCAGGGCTTATCAAAAAATGACCAAAGTAAAGGGCCATGAATGAAAGAAGGGTAAAGATTAATAGAGCTGATGTAAAGATTAAACTCCTTTTTGGCATGTCACGCACCGATAATTCTGCTTATGAAGAGTGCCCCTGAGATAAGTAAGCCCGTAAAAATTAATGTTTGAATAGTCAATGCCTGAGCTGGGATTAGGAATTGAAAGGAAAGGTATCTCCTCCACAGTATTTGAATTGCCCTGCCGGCTAAAAAAATGGCTCCTAATGAGATTATAACAAGGAAAGGAAGATCTATTGAATAGATAAGTAGAATAATGACCAAGAAAGGAAGGAGCATTATCAGGCTATATAAATAGCGCGCCCTGCTGAGGCCAAGTCTAACCACCAAGTTTCTCTTATTGGCTTTCTTATCGGCCTGATAGTCTGGAAACTGATTTATCCAGATAACGGCCATTATAAGGAATCCATTAGGGATTCCGAGGAAAAATGCAGCCCAAGAAAGGCTGTTAGTAATAACATAATATGTACCTAAGGTGATTAAAGGGCCAAAGGCGAAAAAGATCAAAGGCTCGCCTAAGCCGCGGGACATAAGGCTAAGAGGTGGACTCGAATATGTCCAACCAGCTAAAAGTCCGAAAAGGCCAATCAATAAAACATAGGGCCTGCCCCAAAAGGTAAACCAGAGTCCACATGCTATCCCAATGGAAAAAAATAA
>JAUWZC010000317.1 GCA_030615565.1 Desulfobacteraceae bacterium
GAAGGACTCCTTTTGATGGTTTATTGTGTATTATCAATAAGTTAATATACCACAAAATGGAGTCCATTACTATTAAAAAATACATAAAATAACGATTTCTCACCTCTCTAAATTACATTTAGGGGTGCGAAACTTGAGTAATTAAGTATTGACATTTAATCTTTCCTTTTCTACGTCTATAAAACGGGACGCCCTTAAATAATTCAATAACTCATCCAGGATTAATAAAGGCGGTTGAAGGTTTTTTCCTTTAACTGTCTTTTCTTTTTGAGGAAAGTGGCGTAGGTATTCGTTTTATGGCTGTCTGATAATCTATCAATGTTATGTAAGAGCTGCAAAAGCCGTAATTCCCGATCAAATTGGGAGCACGGCTTTTTTGCTTCTGGGCAATTACATTGCGTGAATTATGCGGCACATTTAACAAATATTTTTACCCATTTCTGCTCAAAGCGCTTTTGGGTCAAAGGAAAAGGAATTGCAGGATACGGCAGCTGGACTTGAAAAGTCTGTTGGCAGAATCAGCGTATATAAGTCGTCTTTTCCTTCATATCCTTTCTGCGTGTCTGGATTGGTTCACCACTTGGCTTTCCAAGGCATACAATGGCCAGAGGTGTTTTATTAGGATCAATGCCAAGTATTTCTCGCATAGCCTTCTTATCAAAAAAGGTAAACCACAGGCTTCCAAGGCCTAGGGCATGAGCTGCAAGATGCATATTCTGGATGGCTGCAGCACAGGCATGTTGATAGCCCACACCACCCTCTTCAAGAAACATGTCGACACCAGTCTTTTTAGGATCTCCTATAACAGCTATTATAACAGGGGCAGATTGTAAAAAGTTGGCCTGATAATTTTCCAGCCACTTCCATCCACTTTTTTCAAGGGACCACTTAATGCACCTTTCAGCCTCAGAAAAGATCTTCCCCTTCACATCCTTCTTTGTTACAACTATAAATTCCCAGGGCTGGGTGTTTAAGGGAGAAGGTGCCCAGATGGCAGCCTCCAAAATCTTTTCAATGGTCTTCTCACTGATTTCTTCAGGCAAGAAACTCCGGTAACTTCTTCTTTCTTTAATAGCTTCAAAAACATCCATCACTCTACTCCTTTCTTTTAAAGGAAAGTTTACAAAAACTGAACCTACACCATCTCATGATACTTTAAATCCCCATACTTATCCTAACTACGCAGGATCTGGGCAATTTCCTCCACAAGCGGATTGGAACCAACATAGAGGGCGGTCCGTTGGTGGTGGTTCTCTGGTTGAATTTCGAGAATCGGGGTACCTGTTTCATCAACAGCATCCCCACCGGCCTCACGGCACATGAATGCCACAACGGCTGCCTCATACATAAGGCGCAATTTCCCCTGCGGGCGATTTTTTTCAGGTTTTGGGTGATTAACAATGGCAGGATACATGAACATACCACCGTTGGAAAGAATCCTATGGAAATCTCCAGCCAGGGCGCCAAGGTATCTGAAGGCGTATTTTCTTTCTTTTTGTGCAATCCAGTTTTGAACCCTCTCAGAAAAGGTGCATCGGTTGGCCTCATTGAATGACAGCTCCCAGGTTTTGCTATTTTCCGGAAGCATCATGCGAAAGGGTTTGACAAAGCTCATGGTCTCATCGATATGGAATCGCCAGGTACCAGAGTCCAGAAGTGCAAGGGTGAACGTGCCGGTGGGGATCACAAACATGCCGGCCGCTCTATAATCTTTTCCGGCCCGCAAATGACCATCCTCAGGTCCATCCAGGTTTCGCTTGGCAATGCCAAATAGAAAACCAACCGGCAGTCCATGGGACACATTTGAGGAACCATCAAGGGGATCGAAATATACAAAATAGCGCCCACCTTTAGTGTCCATCTCAATGACTTCTTCCGCTTCTTCACTGACTGCATGTATCACTCGCCCGGTACTCCTCAAATAATGAATAGTAATCTCATGGGCAATTTGATCCATACGCATGACATCCTCGCCTTGTATATTTACTTCGCCAGCCAATCCCAAATTCCCTCTTAAGGCACCCGTCAGATAGTAGTGCTGGATGTGCTTAGCTGCACTGATTAAAGCATCCATCAAAACCAAGAAATGATAGGTACGATTATGTCTCTCCTGATGGCGAAGGATAAAATT
>JAUWZC010000008.1 GCA_030615565.1 Desulfobacteraceae bacterium
ATGCATGGCATCATAGAGCTGATTCCTGAGGATCTCGGTAGTTCCTACAATAATCGGTGCATCTGGATTCTCGACCCTATCGCCAGTTAATATACCAACATTTTCTTTTCCAAAGCGGGCTCCTAACTCAATGTATTTGGAATTTGAAAGGGCCTTAAGAGGAGATGCATACCATGACCTTCCCCCATTTTTATGTATTGCCTCTATCGCCTCTACCGCAATCCATGTCTTGCCACTTCCAGTTGGTACTGAAACCAGACAATCAGTATTCTCAATGGCAGTTAAGGCTTTAACCTGGAATGGATCTGGTTGAAAAGGCTCTTTTTTAGGCACTCCGATCCTCGAAAAGACACCTTTCAACCTGCGATCTGCGCCTGCTTTGATACGTGGAATAGAATGTGCCGAACGTTCTCTTCGCCTGTGATTGGGAAAATTTCTTTTGTATTTCATTTTAAAATCTGTCACTATAGATTTCCTTTTTTTGTAACCATTCAGCCACTAAGTCACCAAGGCACTAAAATTACAGAAGTATTAGTCTAATACCCTTTTTGATGAGAGCGCTTTAATGAGCCTTAGGCTCATTAAAGTTAATAAGAAAACTAAGATGCTCATAAGGGGTAAAACTTTTACCCGCCTATATTTGGCGGGCAGGTTTATTCTTTGTGTCTTGGTGGCTACCATAACAGTTACCTTGATTTTTAAGAATTATAGACCAATAACAACTGTTTCCTCAATACTAAAATCCAGCTCTTAGCGTTATGGACAATTTTTCAATCGGAAAAAGTGATCCAGTAGAAGAGATTAAAACTCTTTATAATTATAAGAGGGAAGAGATTAGGCTCAGATTAAATGAATTTAAGAAAATCTGGAAGAAAGGAACAAAGAAAGAGATTTTTACTGAACTCGTTTTCTGCATTCTAACCCCTCAGGCAAATGGAAAATCTTGCTGGTCTGCTGTAGAGAATATGATAAAAAAAGGAGTTTTATTTACAGGAGACAGAAGCCAGATTGTAAAAGAGTTGAGTAGAGCACGGTTTATACAAAAGAAATCAGCCTATATTGTTGAGGCAAGAGAAAAATTCTTACTTGATAGCAAGGTTTCTCTAAGATCCATAATCAGCCAGATTGGGGATGGTCATGAGGCAAGGGAATGGCTTGTTCAAAATGTAAAGGGTATAGGTTATAAGGAAGCGAGTCATTTTTTAAGAAATATAGGATTTGAGCAGAATCTTGCAATCCTCGACAGGCACATATTAAAAAATTTAAAATCCATTGGTCTAATAGAAAAAATTCCAGATTCTTTGTCAAAGAGTAGGTATTTTGAAATAGAAAAAAGGATGATAGAACTCTCAAAGGCAGTTCAAATACCCATGAGCTATCTCGATCTGGTGATGTGGTATAAAGAGACAGGAGAGATATTTAAGTAGACGCAAAAAACTCCTTTGAACCCTTACTCATTATGTTCATTTTATGTTCCTTCCTTAAGATATATTACTGAATATTATTTCACATAGTCCTTAAAAACGGATAAGAGGAATAGGCAGAAATTCATTAATTCATTAATGACTTGACAGGCCTTTTATATCTGGCTATTATAGCCATATATTTTATGTAATCAAATCAGCATGTCTAAAGGGGGTATTTCATGATAAGGGTGAACATAACAGAAATAAAGAATCGATTAAGTCATTACCTCAGACTCGTTAAGGGTGGGGATGAAATTGAAATTGTTGACAGAAATACACCCTTAGCTCGAGTTGTTGGGATAGGAAATGCGCCTGACAGCAAACAAGGATCTTCATGGGTAAAAGAGATGTATGATCTGGGGATCGTTTTGTTGCCAAAGAAGGCCCAGGTATCCTCTAGTTTTGTGGATATAGACGAGGTGATATCATCTGGAGGGAACACCTGTGGAGTTCTTGATGCGCTTTTGGATGAAAGGAATAAAGGGCGGTGAGATTTTGGGATTCCTCAGCAATTGTACCTCTCTTGGTGCTTGAAAAAGAAACAGAACAGTGCATCAGAGCTTTCCAATCTGATCCAGAGGTCATGGTCTGGACAATGAGCAAGGTTGAGGTATTCAGCGCTCTATGTAGAAGGTTTCGTGAAGGTGGCTTAAGAGAAATCGATTTTGATTCAGCAAAGAAAAGAATGAATGATTTTTTTGATATGGCTTTTGAGATTATTTCTCTCATGAAGGTAAAAGATAGAGCGCTCCGGCTTTTGCAAGTGCATCAGTTAAGGGCAGCAGATGCCATGCAACTTGCCTCAGTTTTGGTGGCGACTCAGGAAGACCCCTCAAGAATGCAGATCATGAGTTTTGACAATGGACTTGCCCTGGCAGCCAAGCGCGAAGGCTTTACTGTTAACCCGGATTAATATCCCGCCCCTTAAATGTATTGGGCTTCCATTTTATATTATAAATCTTTACAAGAACATCAAAAGCCCCTTTTATTAGGCAGTTGACAAATCAGGTCTATTTAAAATAGAATCGTAGCGGATATAGGACTTCGTAATTAGCGGGAATCAAAACAAAATCAGGATCAATGCTCAGGGAGAAAGCGGAGTTGAGATCGATGATAGATGTAGTTCACATGGCCCCGTTTTTTCTCATGTTGAAAAATTAAGGTCAATGATTATTAAGAGTCAAACGGACCCCTTTCTTACCACTACGGACTACAGACAACGAGCAATAAACACTGGTAGGAGCGGTATTTCTTAGAATATTAGAGGAGAACAACGTCATGAAAGAGACTATTGATGCTATCTATGAGAAGGGAGTCTTCAGACCACTGAAACCTGCAACTATCTTAGATGGGCTTAAGGTTCGACTTGAAGTTGAAACACTGACAGAATCAAGTCCAGACAATCTGCTTGAGTTAGCTGCGCAGGTATATAATGGTTTATCAAATGAGCAGATTGATGAGATAGAGCAAATTGTTTTTGATCGGGGTGATTTCTTTAGAGACAAAAGTTCCTGATGGGCATTACGCAAGCAATAGTTGATACTGATATCCTCTCGGCTGTTATGCGAAAAAACCCCGTGGTGATTCCTAAAGCTCATGCCTATATAAGTGAATATGGCCAATTCAGGTTTTCAATCATAACAAGATACGAAATCCTACGCGGGTTGAAGGCCAAAGGCGCCACTAAACAGGTCATAGCCTTCAATAGCTTTTGTCAAAAGAATCTGATTTTTCCTCTCACAGATGAAATTGTGGTCAGGGCGGCGGAGATCTATGCGGATCTGTGGCAATGTGGTCAATTAATCGGTGATGCAGATATCCTCATAGCATCTTCTGCATTGGTACACGGATTGGGAGTGGTTACCAATAATGAAGACCATTTCAGCCGCATTACAGATCTTAGGGTACAGAACTGGCTAAAATAGAGAACATTAAGATTGGGAACCTTTGTATCCCCTCTGGAAGGTAGGCCTACGCTCTAGCCTGAATGCTCTGCAGGCTGCTCACCAGATCATAGAGCCTATGTTTTGGAAGGGGGCGTAGGCTGATTGGATAAAGTAATAACTTCGCGCTCTTTGAGACTCTGCGGTGAATCAAGCCGCTAAGGCTTGCTGCCCCGCCCGCCCCGTAGGTAGGAACTATCGTACTGGGGTGAAATTCCGAAGGACAGCAAAGTTTACCCCGTGAAACCTATTTGCCTTTCCTGTTTAACTGGGGCGTATTTCACTGGGGCTTGCCCCGCCCGCCTCCCCGCCTGCCGTAAGTTGGGCAGGGCTTTAGCTTGTGATAGCGGATAGATGGCGGGCAGTAATAGGCCAGCATCCAGGTACTATGATACAAATTGAATTTAAAAGATGTCATATTATTCTGCAATGCTCCTTTGTGTTTATAGACATTGTTGGGTAATGGGGGCTATAATGAAAAGGGGGAAGAGTGTATATAATCCCCTTAAGAAGTTGAATAAACGCCTGTTTTCTTTGTCTTTGCAGCGAAGAATCTTAGAGGAATTTGTCTAGGCTTTAAATATCGTATAAAAGGATGCATGATGGGAGGGTAAAATTTCTGATATAGTCAACGACCCCGCCCTTCCGGGCGGGTCTTGAAAAAAGGAAATAATTCATTAGCCGCCTCCATCCCCACCCTCCCGGGTGGGTCATTAAAGGGCGGCGGTAAAAATAAGAAATCTGGTAGTCCAAGGAAAGTATGAGTTCTCAATACATGCGGAGAGGGAAAGAGAGTCAGATATGATTACAGTCTGGGAGTTAGAAGATGCCCTGAGAGACTGTGAGATCATCGAAAATTATCTTGATGATACCCGAGGAGAAAGCTGTTTGGTTCTAGGATTTTGTGAAAGCAAACCTATCCATGCAGTGTGCACCATAAGAACTGATCCCGAAAATTATTGCTCATCACCGTTTATGATCCTTCCAAGCGACCTGATAAATGGACTGAGGATTACAGGAAAAGGAGGTGATCGATATGCATAGAGTTTATCATAAATGCCACTTTTGTGGCGGAGAAGTTGTAGAGAAAAGGATTACGGTTGACTATCGTTGGGGAGATGATCTGATTGCCCTGATTGAGAATGTTCCTACCGGTGTGTGCAATGTTTGCGGTGAACGATATTTTAAAGCAGAAATTGTAAAAGAGATGGAAAGACTGGTCCGTTCAAGTGAAAAACCCAAAAGGTTTATAGAGGTGCCATTGAGAAAATTGGCAATCGCATAAGAAGGAGCAGGAAATGTGCAATAGAACGCTGCCCATCTGGGAAAGTACATAATATGGCAGAAATTTGACCGGAACTTGCCCCGGAAGGGCTGAGCCATTTTATCCAATCAGTACCTGTTCAGTGAAATGCCGGCCCTGTGGAATCTGAAGCTATTCCACTGGGGCAAAGTTTACCCCGCCTGCCCAATGAAATCCGAAGGCCATTTCATCGGGGTGAAACCTGGCTGTCTTTCCTATTTCACTGTGGCATATTTCACTGGGGCCAAATCCCGAGTAATCGCTCATAGTCTCCGGGCACAAAGAAAAAAGAAAGGTCGGGCATAAAATCAGAGATAGGTTGGGCAGCTGGATGTTTTATGCTCGATGCTTGATACTTATAGGATCACTATCCAGAGTCAAGCATCCAGGAACTATAATAAGAAATGAATTTATGGGTGTCATCCTATTCTGTAACGCTCCTTTGCATTTATAGACATTGTTAGGAAATGAGGGCTATAATGAAAGGGGATCAAGAAGGAGTCAGGATCACACCACTTTTTAGGTAAATCATGAGAAATACAGTAAGCGATCGAATATTGAGTGAAATCAAACGCAGGATCGTTGAAACAGCACATCCCCATAAAATCATTCTGTTTGGGTCCGCTGAAAGTGGAGAAATGGGACCAAATAGCGACCTGGACATTCTTGTCGTGATGCCATCTGGCGTTCATCGACGCAATACGGCCCGATCCCTTTATCGGAATCTTATCGGTGTGGGCTTTGCTGTTGATATTGTTGTAGTGACTGAGCAAGATATAGAACGATACAAGGATAATATAGGGATGGTGATCAAGCCAGCTCTTGAGCAAGGGAGACTCATATATGCAAGATGAAAGAACTGATCTTGGATCTCCGAATGGCTGGCTGAGACGTGCCAAGAGCAATCTAATTCGTGCCAAGCAACCGAAACATGAAGAAGTATTCTTGGAGGATCTTTGCTTTGATGCTCAACAGGCGGCAGAAAAATCGCTTAAGGCGCTGTTACTTTTTCACAAAATCCCTTTTCGATTTGTTCACGATATCGCTGAGCTTTTGACAGTCTTGGAACAGAACGGAATTAGTCTGCCAGAATATATACGAGCAGCAGCCGAGTTGTCCAATTATGCGGTAGAAGCTCGATATCCAGGCCCTATGGAACCAGTTACCGAGGATGAGTATAAGGAAGCTGTAAAAATAGCTGAAATGGTGTTTTCTTGGGTTGAAAGTTTTATTACGCTTGATATCGGAGGAACCACAGACAAATGACCATTGGCAGCTTTATGGAGGTAGTTACAAAATGAGGTTCAAAATGGTGCTCAACTTAGGGTTTGAGCTGGTAAATATCAAAGTCGATAAGATCTTTTCAATTCCCCAAGAGGGAGGGAGAAGATATGTTTAGGAGGCTTTCTAGAGCATTTGTGTTTTTTGCCGCACTGACATTGGTTTTGTGTGGCTTTGGATCTTCTGCTGGAGCCGAGGGCTGGATAAATCTGGGCCTCGGTGGCGGGCAGATCTATGAGATTGCAATTGATCCTTATAACCACGACAAGATGTTTGCCGCGGCCTATTACGGGGATGGTCTTTACTTGACTGAAGATGGTGGAGACAATTGGGGACCGGTATTGACGGGCCATGAAGGAGGTGTACTAGACACGGAAGCTACCTTCAGAAATACGGCGGTTTGGGCGGTAAAGATTTTGGCATCTTGAGAATGGGTTTAGAACATCCAGCTATCACCAAGAGACAAGGAATGAAAAGATAGAAAAATGATGAAAGAAATCCCTGCCATTTCATTGAATATAATCCCTAAACTTTTTTTCTTTTGAATAAAGCAAATCAATATAACTTTACAAGGAAAATCAGGTTAGTTTTCCTTCCACAGGTACTTCGTACGTGCTAATGAACTTGTCAAATCCTTTAACCTGAATTCGTTCAAGTGGGCGTGTGTGTACATGCTCTTTCACCATATCATATGTCTGTTGAGAAATCAGAATTCCTCCTGGTGGCGCATTGGATTCAAGCCGTTTCGCTAAGTTTACGGCAGATCCCACGATGGTGTACGAAAGTCTCCGTGCAGAGCCCATATTCCCCACTACAACTGTTCCAGTATTTATGCCGATTCGAATTTGGATCGGCATGTCTCCTTGCTTCTCCCATTTTGTTTTGATCTCACGGACTTTCATCTGCATATCAATTGCTGCTTGCACACAGCGCAGTGGGTGATCAGGCTGCGGATCTGGATCACCGAAAAAGACCATCAAACCGTCGCCGATAAATTTATCCAATGTCCCGTGATACTTGAACACGATCTCAGTCATCGCTTCAAAGTATTCACTTAGTAGTCTCTGAACGTGATCTGGCGTCATTGTAGCTGAGAAACTGGAGAAGTCTTTAATATCGCTAAACAAAATCGTCAATTCCTTTTTCTGCCCCCCGGAGGCTATCATTTTCGGGTTTGCCATAATCTTCTTCACAATCAATGGTGGAAAGTAGGCCTCAAACGTCCTCCGAAGAATTACTTTCTCTTTTTCCTCATTAATGTAACGAAAGGCGAGAATAGAGATAAAAGCAAAGGTCGTCATGAGGAGGGGACGGACGATATGAAAAATGAGGTGGCCATAAAAAAAGAAAAGTGCCGCTATAACAACGTAGCTTCCTCCAACCGCAACGGTGCCAAGCGAAAAGGGGAGAGACGAGAATCGAAGCGATACTATTAAAAGAGTGAGCAAGAGCAGCAATTCGATAAAGAGCATTTCGCGGCCAGAAAGCTCCCGGAGAAATGACTCTGTCAGGATAGCGTGGATTACATTTGCATGCAGCCCAGGTAAAGGAAAGTTAGTATCGGTTGGCACCGGCCCCACGTCCGATGATCCAGTGAAAACTTCCGAGACTACAACGATCTTTCCTGATAGTTCTTCCAGCCACATCTCCATCTTGTCCCGATCCTCTGAGGCAATTAAAATATCGGCAAAATCATAGTGTTTCATCCGCTCCCATGGACCGATAAAGTTGATTAACATGTTACCGTATTGGTCTATAGGAATAACAATATCATGCGGTGTTGTCTCTCCTGGTCGTTTAGCATCTTTCAGGGTAATAGTTTTTCCTGGTTTGATGATTATATTTTCTGGAGAGACATTAAGATAGTCACAGATTGCTCGGAAAGCGAAGCTTGGATAGAAAGCTCCTTCATAGCGAACAAGGAGTGGCAAACGGCGGAACACACCATCAGGATCAAATTTGAGGCTCAGGTAGCCTAGTCCTCTTGATGCAAAGGCGAGGGCTGGAAATGTAATCAGAGGGTTTGCGCCAACGTATAATGAAGTGGGGTCTCCTTTCAAAACTACATGCCACTTTGTCTTATCCAGATATTGCAGCTGTTTTGCACCTTTGGGTTGATTAAATTTTGACTTTCCTTCATTTAACAATTCAAAGGCCAGTCCGAAGTATACATTGCCAGCCTTTTCAGCAGCATCAATCAATGCGCTGTCTTCTTCCTGGTTTGATCGTGCAGCAAAGATAAAGTCATATAATTGGACTGATACGTTCATCGCTGTTAGATTACGGACTAGTTGCGCATGATGTGACCGATTCAGATAAAAATTGCTTAGCTTCTGGATACTGCTGTTACTGAGGTCTACATGGACAATAGTATCATCATAATGCGGGCGAAGATCCTCTGAGTTTGATCGGAACAAAAAGAGCCTATCAACGGTTTGAGCATTCCATGTCTGAAATACGTTGGGCAAGATCCAGAAGCAAAGGTGCGCCGCGATGAACGAACTCGCGACCAAAAATATAGTGACTTGAAGGTTTCGTTTTTTATTGGTGATCAATCGTGAATGTCCTGCTGAAGAAATTGTTTGCGGAAATCTCAACTGCAATTGTAGTAATATCAGGAAGGGGCGCCTTCTCGCCTTTGGTAAGTCCGCGGAGACTACCTCCAATTGGCACTGGGCGCTCAGCAAATGTCGTAAACTTTCGATGCTGCCTTTTTATCTTACGGATTTCGGCAAGGATTTGTTTTACTAACTTTCGTTTTCTAACCGGGTCACCGGATATGTACTCTCCGAAAAGTTCCTCAAGTTCGATTAATCGTTTAGCCGAGGCAAGCAAATAAAATGTCTCACGTCCCACATTCTCATCCAACTCATACCACATGTCACTCTGAGGGATATAATATTTTTTGGATGTTGTATAATCCGTGGTAAACTGCTGTAAGTGGTATGGAAATAACACGAACACTTCGTCCTGGGCACTATGATAGACTACATAAACAAAGCATTTCTCCTGGAGTTCCAAAAGCATCTTGAATTGATCGCCTGTTTTCAATGTTGTGTCACGTGTTATGGCAACAAGCTTCCGATTATCCTCTGCTCCCACTATCGCACCAAATGCCCAACGAAAACAGACGTCTTTATCTTCTTTTTGCTCAGCTTTTATCCTTGGACTCCCAAATAACACACAACAAAAGACAACCAGTAGTAAGAACATCAAAGCCAATTCACAACCTTTCATCTGATATCCCCTTAGAATTCATTAATGGTTTGGATTTTCAAGAACTTATTGACGGTATAAACAATTCTTCGGTACTGGCCTTGATTTCTTTGCCATATACCTTCCATCACTTCAGCCCTACCTTGCACAGGACCTCAAGTTCGCGCTCTGCCTTAAAATATTGAATTAATTGTTTGGCTCAAAAGTAAAGCTACAGCTATGATATGGCCAATAAGTAGGAAGGTTAATCTTTTCCCCATAAATTTAAATAGCAAAAGAATTGATGTAATACAGATTGCCGTGGAAGTTAAGGAAAACGCTATACCTGTCCCGACAGAGACACCCGAACAAAGTAAAGGTTTGAGCAACAGCACATCTGTCCCATTGCAGAAATAAAACGGGATTCCAATAATGACTACCATCAGATTTCCAAAAAATGAATTGTTTATCATTGAGGCCAAGGACATCGCTTTAGATGAGGCAAGATCTATTCCTATGGCGATAAGTCCTCCAATAACAAGATATGGTATGATTGATTTGAATATGGAACATGTTTTCAGGTAAATATCATTTTGCATGCAGGCACTTGTGTTACAAATATTGAGATTTTCAGCTTTTATTGTATTTTTTTCATGAAAAAAATCTAACATATACCCTGCAGATACCGCTAAAATAAATGAAGCAACAACTCTTAAGATTCCATATGTTACTCCGAGAGCACTAACAGAGAGTAAAATTATATAGGGATTTAACAAAGGAGCTGCAACTAAGAACGTAACCAGGGTTCTTAACTTCATTTTCTCTTGCATTGTTTTTAACATCGGGATTGCTGCACAAGCACAAACAGGCAACATAGAAGCGTATATAAATGCTGTGATAGGATTTGCAGGGAAAAATTTTTTATACCTCATAAAATATTTCTCAAGCAAGGTGGCAACAAATACTCCGATAAAAACTAAGATTGAAAGTTCAACAAAATATTCAAAGAACAAGAAACCGACTTTGGGGAAAAATTTATATACAAAACATTTGGACCTATTAAGATAATTAATATTTTGTATCGTTTTGTAGATAAAGTCTGATAATAAAAACAGGAAAAAAAGCGCCAGTGCCGTTTTGATTGCAGCTATCTTGAAATATAAAGACCTTGTATTGCTGACTTTCGCTATTTCGATTTGATGAAGGGAAGTTTGATTTTTCACGTAATTCTATCACACCCTATGATTGACCGGCAACCATAATGCTACTGGCTGTGGTTTGATGTTATGATTTATCCAAAAGCATCGGTTTTGGATAATATTCAAAAATGCCCTAAGTTTACTGCTCTGTTTGAGTTGCCCTGATGTCGACAGGGTAACTGCAACCCCGTCTGCATCATACCATTTACTTCCCCATAGGAAACCCAATACACAAACATTAACTAATTTTTCTTACTTATTCAAAAAACTTTAAAAGACATAGACCGCGGAGAATATAAAACCATGCGTGATGTCGTTAGATTTAGTTTCCTCCCACCGTTCCGGGCTTCTGGCTTCCAACTGAAAAATTTGATACCTATAACCCAATTGAAGAATCCAATTGCTCGTGGGTTGATAGTTCAATGAAGCTTCCCCATTAAATCCTAAAGATGGGCGAGGCCAAATATCAAAAGTTTCGTTTGCAGAATTGGTCATTTTTAATTCAGGGATGGAATACAACACTCCAAGCTGCAGGCCTAACACTAATTTTTCATATGCCGGATAAACAAATCCCACACCAGCTGTAGGAATATATACTGTTGATTCTAATTTATATTTAAATTGCCTACGTCCCATCATTGTGTCGTAAGAAAGTAAAAAATCCATATCAACAATCTGATGTTTGTATCCCACAAATATTTTCATATATTTAAGCAATGAATAATTCACTGCAAAGTCAAAATCTATACGATCTATTTCCAAATCTGACGCAATATTCATTCCACTGGCTGATCCTGCCCAATCCTGTGAAAAAGAACTGAATACCATTGCTGCTAAACTGAACGCCCACTGCCCATCGTCAGTTTGATAACTCATAAAAGGCCCGGTTAAATAACCAGAACCAGGATCTGTACTAGACTTAAGCACCAACCCATTTGCCCTAAACCCCGCTGCAAGATCTTTGTCAAACCAATCTAAAACTGCTGAGTCCCAGGTCGCGTACCACCCTTTAATCCCAACCATATAGGTTCCTGCCGATGATATCACTGGACAAAAAGCAAGTATTCCTGCTATCAATGCACCCATTATCAAGACATATTTTTTCATAATTCAGCTCCTAGTTCCTAAATATCTTCATGAAAAAAGCTCTCTGACCATCTGTTAAATCGTCATAGGCATGCCCATCACCAATTTTGCAAGATTCCGCTTAGCTCTCTTATAATTTGGATCATGCTTAAGTGCTGTTTTGAAATTTTTCTTTGCCTCTTGCAGTTCCTTATCAGCCTCTTTTATTTCCCCCCTCTCCTTCAATTCATCCGCTCGTATTACCTTAATCTCACCCGCATAGTTATTGAGTGATGCATTGATAGATCTCGTTTCGATATTCTCGGCAATCTTTGATGTCTCCTCATCATTAAGCGCCGCTTCCAGGTATTTTAAGATCTTTATGACGAGTTGTTTTTCCAGATCAAAAAATGTCTCTGTCTTACCCATTACTGATGCTGCTCCCAATTGCATCCCTTTTTCAACTAAGAATACCCTCGCCTCCATCCTAAGCTCTCCCCCCATTTCCACAAACGAGCCTGTAAGGGCATACTTGGCGGAAACAAGCTTCCCCACCTCTAATGTGTCCGCTTCAGTCTCAATACCGGCAATCCGAAGTCCCCTGTTCCTTGAGACGTCTGTCACATCTTTACTGCTGATAATGTTAAAGAGGCCAATGGATTCAAGGTCTGTCATCATCATCGACGCAAGACCCAATTCCCATGGCTGAAATTCCTTTGCCCTGTTTTTAGCGGTGTCGTTCCTGAAATTCAACACTACCAGATCTGACCGTTCTGAACGGGGAATCTTTCTTAATACCGGCTTTCTCGGCCCGACCGCACAGCCGAACAGGATGCAGAGGATGAATAATGACGAAAAAAGAATGCGATATTTCATATAAAGCTGCTAAACACAAATATTTCCTTATGAAGATCTGGCTTCCAAACGCGCCGTGTAAGCCCCCTGCACTGTTAGTTAGGGTCGATTGTCACAAAACTGTTTACTCCAGATATTATGGAGTATAAATTCCATGGCTTGTTACAGTTGGCATACCTGACGGACAGCCATCCAAATAATAGTCATAACAAGTCCATTGCCCTTCAGGAGGGAAGAATGATGATCCACAATCATTAGTATTTATGCAATAAAAGCACGAAGTGCTTGTACAAGTAAGAGAATTTCTTATGCTACAGTCATACATGTAAAATTCCTCATACCCATTCTGATCACTCCTCTTTTGCCAGTAAGGTGCGCCATCATTCCAGGAACCTTCATCAATATACCCTCGAAAATAATAATTACCATTACATGATGTTTTTCCTGCACCTGTTACCGTATAATATTAAGGGCTTGCAATCACAGGCCCTATGCCTGCGTAAGCACTTGTTGCCGGGGTTCCCGGTGAGTTCCCTGTTGCAGCTACCGGCGTCACTTCAAACTTAATGAACTTGCCTATATCATTTGCTGTAAGTGTATAAGTCGTGCCAGTAGCACCGCTGATGGGTTGATAAGCACCATTTACAGTGTCGCCTCTCAACCATCTGAACGTGGACTGGCCTTCACTATCTCCGTCGGCATCATAATACTCATAATTACCTGTCAAAGTGCTGCCAACAATAGGATCTCCAGTTATCCCGGGTTTATTATTATCCCCGCCGTACAGTGATAATTCTACGCCATTGCCGCAAAAATCTCCCCAATCTTCCAGTGGAGGCGTATAACTATTGGCATCAGGAGCAATAGCAATTGCCCCGCCTCCTCTAGATCTATAACCTGTAGAATCAGCAATCCACCACCTAGTTTTACCACATCCAAAGGCCTCGTACCAAGCAATCCAGTAACTGTCATTTTGGTCATAATAATCTTCATGCTTGTATGCTACTTTTTCATTCCACTTTCCATCTATATCCTCATATACGAAATAGTAATCACAGAACTTTGGATTACAGGGGTCGCCAGTAGTTGAATCTACGGTGTATCTATTTGTATCTGCTATTTGATATACGCCATTAACACCGCTTGCACCCAAACCATTGATATATGCAGGCGACCCTCCGCCGCCGCCATTATTACCTAAACAGCCTTCCACCTTTATTCCGCTATAGACCGTGGCTGTTGGTACAGCATTTAAAGGGTCAGGGGCAATCGGCCCGAATGCATCACTTTTCACCGGGCTACCGGGAGAATTGCCGATGGCCGCAGCAGGTGTCACCTCAAACTTCAGGTATTTTCCCTCATCGGCAGTCACAGGGGTGTAGGTGATGGATGTTGCACCGGCTATCAGCACTTCATTCGTACCTGATGCATCATCATACCGGTACCATTGATATGTAGAGCCGCTCTCAGGATCACCCTCAGCATCATAGTAGTCATAAGTGCCGGTTAGGGTTGAAGTAACCCAAAGATCCCCGCTGATGGCAACATTGTCGGCATAGGGATATTCGTCTCCAGGATTTGGCTCTATTGGCCCGTGAGCAGCACTTTTCACGGGCGCCCCAGGTGAATTACCAGTCGCTGCAGCAGGGGTTACTTCAAACTTCAGGTATTTTCCCTGATCGGCCGTCACAGGGGTGTAGGTGATGGATGTTGCTCCAGTGATCTCCTGTTCATTCGTCCCCGACGCATCATCATACCGGTACCATTGATATGTAGAGCCACTCTCAGGATCACCCTCAGCATCATAGTAGTCATAAGTGCCGGTCAACGTTGAGTCGACCCACAGGTTTCCACTGATGTCGACATTGCTGGCTTTGGGTACAGCGTTTGCAGGATCCGGAGCGATAGGCCCGAATGCATCACTTTTCACCGGGCTACCGGGGGAATTGCCGATGGCCGCAGCAGGTGTCACCTCAAACTTCAGGTATTTTCCCTCATCGGCAGTCACAGGGGTGTAGGTGATGGATGTTGCACCGGCTATCAGCACTTCATTCGTACTTGATGCATCATCATACCGGTACCATTGATATGTAGAGCCGCTCTCAAGGTCTCCTTCAGCATCATAGTAAACATAGCCACCGGTCAGTGTTGAGTTGACATACGCACTTCCACTGATTGCAACACTGCTAGCAGTGGGAACTTCATTTTCTCCTCCGGTATGACAGTCTTCACAACTCAGTCCGGGATTCCAGTTTAAATCCTCATGACAATGATTACACTGCGTCATGGTGCACCCGTGGTATTCATCATTATCACAGAGTTCTTCAGGATCATCAGCGGCATGACACTCCCGGCACATCCAGTGTGTTTCTCCTGTAACATCCCTGCAACTGTGACATTGAAAACAATTGCCTCCCTCACGGTCAGAATGTTCCTTGTGTTCGAAGGTTACATTGGACCATGTAGAACCAACAAATACGATGACATTCTCGTGTTCATCAATATCTTTCGGATCAATCGAGGAATAATCTTTCTCACCACACCCTGGCAATGTTAAAAAAGCGATAACCACCATTAATAGAACGGGTTTAAGCATATAAATACTTCTCATTTTATATACCTCCAATAGCATTGATCTTTTCAAGAATAATTGGAGTAATCATAATTTGGTGTATCTCTCACCTTGTATCGGCTTAGGATGGCTATTATAAGAATTAGTGAAAAGCTAGTAATAGGCAGGTGAAATACACATTACCTGCTCCTGCACCTGATTAAATCTGCCGAGCTATTTTTTAATAGATTCTCGTAACGTGAAACTGAAGGGTAAAGTGAATTGTTTCTGTTCCGATTTATAAATTACGATCCACTTCATCGATTCACGGGTGGAATCAATTAAAAACGAGTTATATTTAATGCTATTTTGATGAAATAATTACAATATCAGAATCGATTAAGGCCGGCTGAAGTCTAGAAGTCAGTTTTGCCAAATTAAACTGGCTTTGGAGTCAGGAAAAAGAATAATATTTTTTCTGTAACCTAATATTCTTTATATGTCAAATTCAATTTATTGTTCCTATTCCGAGTAAACAATCTCCATCTACTGATATAGTGTAACAAACGATTTTTTTCTTTATTTTCGGAGTTGTTCGTGGCACTCTTAGAGTGAACAATTATCAATTCAATAGTATTTTGATGTACCGATCGCCTTAATATCAACAAAGACACCCCGATCTTTATTCGCTTCATAAAAGGAGTTCTCGAAAGATGATAAAGCGAATCCAATTTCTAATATTTATACTGATAATAGGAGCTTTAATGGGCTGTAGCACTTACAAACCATACACCTGGCCGGATGGTACTAAATACATTGGGGAATGGAAAGGTATGAAAGTACATGGCTGGGGAACTTATATCTGGCCCAATGGGAATAAATATATTGGGGAATTTAAAGATGGGAAAAAACACGGCCAGGGCACTTATTATTTCGGTGAATTTAAATATGAAGGAAAATGGATAAATGACAAGCCCATTACAGACGGCCAAGGGGAACACGCAGCATATGGGCATTGGCTTTGGGGTGAAGAGTATGATCGTAAACAACAATACAAAGAAGCAATTAGAGAATATAAGAAAGCTTTGTCTAAAAAGCATAATAAATGGATAGCATTTTCTTGTTATAATAATATGGGTATTATTTATAGAAATGTTGATAACGTGGAAGAAGCCTACCATTGCTTTCACAAAGCCGCAGAAGTATGGCCCGCCAGAGCCTACTGGCCTTATATGGGGCTATCGACTCTGGCGTATAAGCAGGGAAATCTGGAGGAGAGTTTAAAATTTCGCCAAATGGCCTATCACTTGGTGCAAAGGAATGAATATGAAAAAATTGAACAGCAATACTCATGTTACAATATGGACACCCTAAAAAAGTGGGTTACAATATTTTATGAAGCAGTTCAAATTCAGTTGGATTTTTCAGAATTAAAGAATCAATATGTACGAAAAAATTACCAGCAAGTCGAGCTTTTAGCAGAGAAAATATTAAGCAGGAAGTATCATGCAAGCCTTGGGATATCAGTGGAAGGGACGATTATCAGCTCAGTTAACGATGAAGGTATTGGCGCACTAAACGGGATAGTTGTGGGAGATCAGCTTTTGGAAATCGACGGAAAGAAAATTTCCAATCACCGAACGGCAGTAACGGAGCTAGCAAACTTATATGACAGATTTGGTGAAAAGATTAAAGTAAAGATAAAACGCAAGGCCAGAGAAATCACCATGGTGTGCCATTTGTTTTATCCTGAGTTAGAAACTACTAAACGGATGCTTAACAAAGCAAGAACGATTTTTGCTAAAGGAAAATACCAAGATTTTTCAAAAGATGTGGAACCACCACAAATCATTATCCTGAAGCCGGAGGCAAAGAGGGGACTAAGAGTTGTAGGCAGTAACCTTATTGATTTTCTATTTTTAGTTGGGGATAATGTTAAAGTTAGCTCAGTTTCTATTGATGGAACATTGTGTAACGCCTCTGAAGCAAGTGTATTGGAGAAAACATTTTTTGATGGGGATGTGAAAAAATACACAGCTCAATTGTCTGTTGTCGCTGGATGCAATACCCACACCATTAAAGCTATCGATACATCTGGCAATGTAACGACAAAGCATGTATCTGTTGCCTACACTCCCCGCCTGACCGAAAAGCTGGAGAGTCTTTACCAACACAGCGTAGCAATCGTCATTGGCATCAATAAATACTCCAAATGGCCTTCATTGGAGTTTGCAGTAAGTGATGCAGAAGCCGTAATAGAAAAGCTTCGCGGTTTGGGTTTTCATTACATCATTGAGCTATATGATCAAGAAGCTACCCGGCTACAGATATTAAGATTACTTCGCGATAAATTGCCCAACATGCTAGAAGAAAATGATCGCCTTATAGTTTACTTTGCCGGACATGGTCAAACCGAAACCTTCAAATATAAGGACAGACAGGGTCAGATAATTAAGGAAAAAGAAGGTTATTTAATACCGATTGACGGAGATCGTATCAATTATCGTGGGACAGCAATATCCATGGCTGCAATTCGAGAAGCATCGAAAAATTATGGTGCAAAACATATTTTATATGTCTTCGATTCCTGTTACTCCGGCCTGGGGTTGAAACGCTCCGGAGGAATAAAAAAAGCCGATGACTATATTAAAAAACTGGCTTCTATGAAAGCAGTACAGATTATCACTGCCGGAGGAGAAGATGAACAGGTACAAGAGGAAAAAGGTCATGGTATTTTTACCCGACATCTGCTTTTAGCACTTGAGGGTAAAGCGGACCTTGATAACGATGGTTTCATTACAGCCAGTGAAATCGGGACCTATATCAGACCAACCGTTTCCAGAAAAACAAATAATGCGCAAACGCCTAAATTCGGTTGGATTTTGGGAGAAGGTGATTTTATTTTTGAAAGTATTTCTGATCATGAGAAGTGAAAAAGGTAGAGTAGAGAACTGGCCCAGTACCTTTAGGCTTTCGGTGGTTAATCCACTGGTTTCCCAATGGGCCTCAGTCCGACTTCCATACCCCACGATCAAGACTTTCACATACTGCGGAACAGCCAGCAAGGCTGCTTATCTTATGGGGTTAAAGTCCCCTTGTCGTCAATTTCCCAGTTCGGGCGGCTAACATATCCGGTGCACCAATCTATTACAGGGGATGTTGTGCCTGGAGGTAAAAGTCACTGCCGCTTTGTTTTACACATTGTGGGGACGACCAGAGTGGCGAGCAAACCTTGGGGCCTGAATCCGCCTGAGGCGGAGCTGCAGCCTCGAAAAGAAAGCCACACAGAAGTCGCCATTGTGTGGGTGTTGTTGGTGGCTGATCCTGAAGGTGATTTAAAAGGGGCCTATCAAGAGGGGACTCAAATACGTGATTATATGGACAGGTATAAGGATCTCATCAACGTTTCTCTACGATCTGATAACATTACACCAGATTTTATAAGGGAAAAGATAAGGTATTTTGATCTTATCCACTTTGCAGGCCATGCTGACTACAATCAAAAAAATCCAGGAGAAAGCGGTTGGAGATTGACCGAGGGAATCATAAAGGCCCAGGAGATCACCAAAATGGCCGGTACTGCCACCATGCCTGCTCTCATCTTTTCAAATGCATGCCAGTCAGCCAGGACCAAGGAGTGGACCTTAAATGAAAATTTTCAAAATGAAATATTTGGATTGGCTAATGCCTTTCTGCTCTCAGGTGTGAAACATTATGTGGGAACCTTCTGGGAGATATTAGATGAACCGAGCAGCCGTTTTGCCTCAGAATTCTATACACAGTTACTTTCTGATATGACGGTAGGTGAAGCCATGCGATTGGCTCGTGGAGCGCTGATCAAGGAATATGGTGAAGAGACTATTCTATGGACAGGTTATCTCTTGTATGGAGATCCTACCTTTAATTATATGGATCAGATCAAGGTGAGCGAGACAAAGGACCTGCCCTCTCCTCCCCCCCAGCCCGAAGCGAAAGTAAGGGCACGGGAAGAGGTCATTGATTTTGCTGAGAAGGAGGTTCCAAAAAAGAAATGGACCTGGCTTGGCTCAGCCGCAGGGATTCTTGTGTTAGTGGCTGTTTTGCTCTTTGGCTATCCCGGATTTTTAAGAGAGGGGACTGAGAAATACGAAAGGGCGGCCCTGACCTATTATAATGAGGGTAATTTCGAGGAAGCATTGAATGCCTGCAAGATTCTTGAAGACAAGAGCCCTAAAGTTCGTTTAGCCTATCTGCTTCGAGGGAATATTTTTTTAAGAAGAGGAAAATTAGATTCAGCTGACGCAGCGTATCAAAAGGGGCTTCAGGCTATCAAAGGTACGGATTTTCAAAAGGCCGAGGCTTTTATTGGTTTGGGCCGAATTGCCTCAATTCGAAAAAAACCTGATATAGCCCTGGATTATTACCGGCAGGCTACTGGGCTTGCTCCCGAGAGCAGCCAGGGGTACCTATCTCAGGCCCTTCTGCTGGATAATAAAGGTAATCATAAAGAAGCCCTGGATTTGCTTGGAAAGGCCCAAAAACTGGCGCCAAAGGATCCAGGTATGGCGGCCATCACAAACGAAACTCGCAAGAAGGTGGCACTGGTAAAGGATCAGGAAAAACAGGAACGCATCGACAGGTTAGTCAAGGAGTTGCTGGAAACCATGAAATTACCTTCGCAGGTCTTGCCCTCTGATGGCTGGACCTCACTTCCTTTAACAATGTGGCTCATAGATTTCAAAACTCAGGGCTACTCTATTCAAGAAGGAGAAGAGCGCCCCCTTGCCTCCGGCATCATCGACCAACTCATCCAGAACAGCCGCGTTCAGGTTGTAGAACGTGCACTCCTTGATAAATTACTCAAGGAATTAAAATTGGGAACCTCCAAATTGATTGATCGCAGCACTGCACTGTCCCTGGGCAAGATCATGGCAGCAAGGCTCATTCTCCCGGGTCAGTTGATCTATTCCGGTCCTCAGACACAGGTATCCATGCGTTTGATTGAAACAGAGACAGGGCGTATCACAGCAGCAGTGAATGAGTCCTTTGGAAGTGCTGTGCCGGCGTCAGTTCTGACAGAGAAGTTATCAGAAAAACTTCTGGAAAAACTGAAAAAGCTTTATCCTCTTCGTGGCAAGATCTCAGACGTGAAAGGCGATGAGATCAGGTTGAATATAGGTAAGAATGTAGGGGTTAAGGTAGGGCAGCAGTTCAAGGTGAAGGATACCGATTGCACTTTAGAGATTGTAAGTGTTCAATCTGAAGCCAGCACCGCAAAGGTAAAGAAAGGAAAAGAGGGCATACAGACAGGTCTGCGTGTAGAGGCGCTATAAAAGATTGAGGGATTATGGGATTGAAGAATTGAGGGATTAGGAATTTTGGATTGCGAATTTTGGATTTAAGAGTTTGGCGGCTTCCGTTTGGAATATGGAAGGGCCTGCACCTGACCATGAAAATGAGTGTCAGATCCTTAGAATTAAAAAAATACCATTTTAGTTATGCCTGGTATCTTTCCGAGGGATAGATGTTGGGGAGGCGAGGGAGAATTGCTATCACCCTTCTTGTTTTTCTATATTTCTTATCTTTTCTTTTACCCATGAGCGAACCAGTTGGGCTCTGTCGATGCCAGAGTGCTTGGATTCTCTGTCAATTATTCTAACGTCCCCGGGTTCAAGCCGCAATTGGATCAACTTTTTGGGTGGACGCACGAATTTCAGATTTCCTTCTTGCCACCCTTCAAAGTCTTCTGGCTCATTTTTCTCCCAAAACTTTTCCAGTTCTTCATCATTCATATGCGGAATATCTGATAATTTTTTAGTAGGTTTCATTAATTAATCCCTCTTCCCTATATTATATATTTTTCTCTGCTTTTTATTCATATCCCTGGCTGTAATTATTTTAAGGACATTGGTTCTTGGTTTAAAGCCCAGTTTAGAAATCTCTTCTGAAGACAACACTCTAACCAATGCCAAAAGGTATTCAACACAAAGAGGACTGGCCATGGTGCTAGAGTAACAGAAGATAATTTATTAGGCAATAGTCAAGGTTTGCTCATAGGTTCACTAAGTGCACAGTTTCATAAATTCAGTCACATATAATGACAGAATTAATTTATCACAGGCATTCTTTTATCTCTCACAGAGAACACAGGGGACACAGAGTATTGATTCCCGACAAGTCAGCGATTTTTTTGGTCTGTTTGATTAGACCGTATAATGCAAGTGTTTCCCATTTATCTCCCATCATTCTTGCCAAAACAGTTTTGACTTCGTCATTAATAGTCTAATTAAATATGGCGATATATATAATATTAATAACA
>JAUWZC010000049.1 GCA_030615565.1 Desulfobacteraceae bacterium
AAGCCACCTACATATCTTTACCCCGGAAATCAGGGTTGAGATAGCCTTAAGACTTATAGATGCAGGTTTTACCAATATTGAAATACTTTCATGTATTCATCCAAAGGTATCCCCAGCAATGAATGAAGAGGCATTAAAAAAGATTACTCAAGATCTTGGCAGGGTCAATGACGTAAATCTAATTACACTTGTTCCAAATAAGGCCGGCTATAAAAATTTTCTTGGCTATAACCTTGGCCCAGATGGTTACAATCATACCAGGGGAATATTCTTTTCTGCGATTGAGGCCCATAATATCGCAAATTTAGGAAGGTCTTTAAAAGAGACAATTGATGAATATAAAATAATTATGAGAGATGCCTCTTCTCATAATATTAGGTTAATCGGCTACATCTCGGCTGCATTTGGATACTTTAAACCGGAAAGCGACGTTCTTATCAAACCCGACCTTGACGAGGTAAACAATTATATAGATCTGCTCCTTGATCTTGGAGTTGATACAGTGACCCTTTCGGACCTGCAAGGGGTTGCAAATGAAGAAAGAACAAGGGAGATCTTTGAAACTATCCTGAACAAAAGAAAGGGAAAAGATATAGATAAGTTGGGATATCACCCCCATAATGTAGTGGGGAAGGCGGCGATAGCCAACAGCAAAACCGTCTATGATTTAGGTATAAGGCGTTTCGATTCATCACTTGGTGGAACCGGTGGCTGTGTTACAGGCGCCCCAGGTAATCAACCCACCGAGATGCTTGTCCATTTTTTCAATGAATCAGGGATTGAAACCGGACTTAATGAAAAAAAGATTTTTTCCTTGACTGAAATGGTGAAAAAGGAATTATACGATAAAATTCCTCTCTCAAAGGATATAGGAAAAAGAATTTAACCTTTTCAGCAGGATCAGCTTTAAGGTTTCCTCTTACCCAGATGGTGCATTACATATTACACTTATATGGTTATACCCATTAGTGTAATGGCCAATACATATTATGTGTAATGTCAAGTATTAAAAAGCGAAAAAAATGAGTGGCATCACTACCACCCACTCCATTGCATTCCTGCCACATTATGAACTTTAAGCATTTTCCTATAAATCAAACAAACCAAGTTGTTTGTCATTTTCTTTTTTCTCCTTTTTCTTATCTTCAGCGATTTTTCGATTGATCTTCGCTCGTCGTGCCTTTTTTTCCGCGATTTCTCGCTCTTTAGAGCGCTGCTGTTCGGCCATGAATTCTTCCAGTTCCTTTGTCTCTTCATCGTCGGCAGCTTCAACAACGAAATCAAGTTCTGTCAACATGCTTTTAGGAATTACTAAACCATTTGGCAGCTCAACCAGTGTTAGTGAATCAGATATCTTCGGGCTGCAGAAACCTTCAGCCCCCAATCCGAGGTTGCAAATATTTTCAATATAAGACGCCTTAGAGCCGATTGTAGATTTTTTGGTGCCGAAGAAACCACAAATTGTGTCGGCTGTAAGAAAGAACTCACTTTCCGGGTCAAATAAAAAATTCAGGCGGGCAATCACATAGACAATGGAGGCGGCCCATATCTCTTTGCTGCCCCTGGTTATAGAGATTTTCCGTTTCCTGTCTAACGTCTCACACAGCTTCAGAGTATAACCGGCCAGCTCCTCATTCAAATGCTTGTCACAAAAACCCAACACAAGTTCCTTGATCTCAGCAAGTCTCTGCTTTTTTTCAGCCTCTTTCATGGTAATTTCCTCTAATATGCATTTGATACAATCTAATGACGATTTTCCTTCTTTGAAGCTTTTACCATTATTCTATTTTTCAGATATTCTTTCATCTATCTCTATCAACCTACCGTTTCTACAAAATACGCTTCATCCCATATTTCAGCATTTTTGACAAACTTCTCTTGCACAAAGGAGTATTTCTCCAGAATGGCATTGTTCGAGGACATCTTTCCCATTTACTGTCAATCCGCCAATGAATTTTCTTTACACTATCAATTAAGGAATCCGGCCACTTTATCTATAACAAACAACTGTGGATCATGACACATATAAAAACAACGCTGATTTAGGTGCACTCAGTTATTCACTGCGGAAACCCAGCGTTTGGTTGCCGCTTGCTTTGCCTTTCTCTCAGCTGTCTTGTAGTCCTTTATCTACATAATATACATTGTATCTACTCTGTCCTGCTGTTTTAGAAATTCAAGTTGTTTATCTATTGTCGAAAACCTGGAAAGGTCTAATTCCTCAAACTCATCAGCACTGGTATTCGTTTTCCTTACAACATTTTGAACAATATCCTCTAATTGTTTTTTTGAAATTTCAGGGACTCTGGTGATAGAGCTTTTCTGTGGGGCATCACTTACGATCTTGAAATTATAGCTTACCATTTCCAACATTCCATTGATCTTTTCTTTTGTTAATATCCGATATTCAAAATGCTCACGACGCCCGGCTGTAGGACGAAAATAATAAAATTTATACAATCGTTCACCCTTTCTTATCCGCAATAAATATTGATCATGCTCGGGGTGTGGCTTTTTAGAGTTCACCCTTTTAACTCGCTTCTTCATAATATGAATTCAGAAAGGTCCCATATGACAAATACCTTCATAGTGGGACCAAAATTTGCTCTAGAAACCACCTCTCGGTTTTTGCGGTTTTATAGTCAGGATAAGCTAAGATGTCACTTATAAATTATTAAGTTTATCTTTTCAGTTGACAAAAGTTGACAAATGGATTATTATCTAATACCAAAAATTATCCTACCTTTTACTTACACGCAGTGTTAGCCAGATATTAAAATATTCCTATCTCAAAGGGGGAAGACCAACCTTGGATTCTGATAAAGGCTTACTGTGTCCACCGATTCTCAAGAATTGTAATAGTGATCTGTCAAACAGATCAATCTACCTTTTGACATATTATTTGATGCCTAATCAACTAATTTTAACATACATAGAGGCATTATGAAGAGAAACCGTCCCGATAAGGAATTAAATGTAAAGAAAATTGCTGAGAAGCTTGAGTCAATGGGATTATCCCAATCAAAGTTGGCTTCTGAACTTGGTGTCTCCAGACAGGTCGTTTCAAAATGGATGAAAAATGAAAAATTTCCTCACCCGGAGAAACTACTAAGGCTCGCACATATACTGAAGCTGTCATTTAATGAAATTGTTGTAAGATTAGCATCTGAGGAGGGACCGATAATCGCCTTCAGAAAGAAAGGCAGGCATAAGATTTCAGAGGATTACATTGAAGCTGCTAAATACATGGGCTCTCTTTTGGGAAAACTTGTACCTTATCTACCCTTCGATAACTTCTCCCGTCCTGCTTCTTTGATTGATCCAAAGCTGGATTATGAATACATTCATAAAATTACAAAAGAAATAAGAGCTAATATTGACGCCACCGGAACATCAGAAATTTCTTTTCAAAGTCTTATATCTTTCTTCAATCAGTATCATGCTGTCATTATACCGGTTTTTTGGGGAACAAAAGATCAGCATGAAAATGCTTTACATATTTATCTTCCAAAGACCATGACAACATGGATCTATCTGAACTTAGATAGCAAGATACACGATTTTAAATTCTGGATGGCGCATGAGTTAGGACATGTTAAATCCCCTGATTTGAAAGGTGATGAGGCAGAGGATTTTGCGGATGCCTTTGCGGGAGCCCTCTTGATAGATGAAGAGACTGCCAAAAACGAATATATTCAAATGTGCCGATTACGCACCATCCCTAAACAGATAAATCGATTAAGAAAAATTGCAGAAAAATTGGTTGTTTCACCGATAACCGTATATTATGAAATTAATAAATATGCGAGGCATATAAACAGGTCTGAAATCGACCTCGAATCAAATAGCGCAATCTATAAAGCCGACACGGTCTTTAACAAGCAATTTGATACAGTATCTCAGTATTTGTTCGAAAACAAAAAACCCACAGCTTCCGAATATATATCCTGTCCGAAGAAGTTATTTCAAAGTCCCTTTTTTGATGCATTGAGATCATTTTTAAAAGAAAATAGGAAGTCTGCCGGGTTCATTCAGAGTATCCTTAATTTGCCTCTGGCAGATGCTCATTACTTATATGAAGAGCTCTGCTAATGCCTACCTGCAATATCATTGTAGATTCATGTTCATATTTTAGACTTGCCGATCTTCTTCCGTCCGGTGCCTTTTCCCACAAGCTCTTTCTCAGCCAGGCTGAACTTGTGATCGGCATAGCGGAGGAAAATCAGACCCAGGACCGGAACCGAATATTCAGAGGCCTTCAACTTGGAATTGGCCCTTAATTCATCTGCTGCATCCCAGAGTCTCTTTTCAATCTCGTTACTATTCTGAGCCATTGAATTAATTCCTTATTCAACCTTTCCTTTTTGCATAATCTGTTTATTCCAGATCAGTTCCGTCTTCATCTGCGAGAAAGGATGCGGGTTATCCGGTCCATAGTGTACATTTTCAGTCATGTGGTTTCTCCAGCTAAGAGCGGCGCTATTGGGTTGCTATTTCCATCTTGCGATTCGAAGGGGATAGTCCAGGTTTTCGGATACCTCGACAAGCCGTTGCATGGAGTCGTCGGTGACCAGTATCAAATTGTATTGAATGGCCTGTGCTGAAATCCAGATATCATTCTCCTGGACGCCAAGCTTCTTGGCGCTTGTACGTTCAAAAAGATCTTCCGGCCATTTTGTGGTCAATATTCCTCGACGATTTTTTGGTGAATATTTCTTAAACAATTCTGCCCTCAAATCCGAATAAGGACCAACGGTGTGCGTATCAATATCAAGAACGAGTGGGAACCGGGACATTTCGCTCCTGACATCATTCTGAAGAGCTATATCCATTGTTGGAGCTATCTTCAGTCCATATTCTATTTCTGCCAGGACGATAGTGGATATCCAGACTGGAGACTGAGAGAGGCTCGCGAAAAAAGCTTTGGCTCTATTATGCTCGAAGTGCCGCGCATTCCAAAGAACACTGATTGCATTCGTATCAAAAAGGTATCCGTCCATCAGGATTGCCTTGCCTCAATGTCCATAAAAAATTCATGCATGTCTTCGGAATCAAAGGGCGTGATTCTTTTCAGGAGTTGTCCGGCACTGGCTTGTTTCAAATCCATCTCAAGATATTTATGCAATGGGATACAGGGCTGAAAGTCATCTGGATAATAGTCCGGAAAATCAAACGGAACTGGTCGGGGATGTCCTCGGAAAAGCTCGAGCAGTTTTCGTTCAAGTCTTGGTGGTAGATTATATGCCTTGAGAATCAAGGCGTCGATTTCCATTATTGTTTTAATGCATTTTTTGATGCTAGATTCCTTTAACGAATGTTTTTCAAACTCCGATCTAAATTTCGCATACCGTTTGACGGAGAAACTTATTCTTTCAGCGTCGATAGCATCAAGAAATGGGATCGGAATTTGTTTCAGCGTAGAATTCCGATTATGACGTTTGCCTTCCCTTGCGTAAAGAGCTGCATTGACCAAAGGAGAATTAATAAGGGCCGAAATTACCTCAACATTTATGTCTCGATTTGGCCAAATTCCAATAAAGTTCTCACGACAAACCAAACCGCTTTCATCTGGAAAACCCATGATACGCCACGGGCCACGGCTAATAACGGCCCTGTTCGCAATGACTTTTGGATGCTGCCAAGGAAAAAGATGTGCTTTCCTTCTACGATATTCTTCAGCCATATTGAGATACGCAAAATGCTTTGCGTAGTAAGGCTCTATCCTTCCCGGAACCTTGTCTATTCCCTTCTTGAATCCCGGTTTAGGATCGGATGAGATCAATGCACTTTTATTCTCTTCGATGGGAATGTTCCACTGAATCCCTCGGTGGAATTTAGCAATATTCCCGAAGCGAGGATAATCCTTTAGATAGTCCCAAATCTCCCAAAGGGGTGGATTCCAGAGATCAGTAGGAGCCCCCTGCGTGGAACGACTGAGTAGCCTACTATATGCTTCTGGCAACAGACCTGCTTCAAGGAATGGTCTTCTATCGTTTTCTCTCACCCAGATCGTCCTAGTAGAAATTCTCGCTTTTGTCGATTCGTCTCTCCCTGAGGCAAGAATCAACATGGTTTCCTGATCAGAGAATGCAAAAATACGATCTGGCAGGGCTATAGTTTCGATATTCTTGTAATTTCGGGCTATACGGTCTTGAATATCAGAATATCTCCCCCCTATAATGGCAGATTTTGGTAAAACAAAACCCAACATATCAGGTAGGCGTTGCAGAACCCTGCGTAGAACTTCGTAAGGCTTGTGGACACTCTGGACATTATCTCCGTAGCGATTTCTCTCTGCCGGGGTAAAGTCTTCGAATGGTGGATTGCAAAGCACGACCCGGGACGTTTTCAATTGCCTTTCAAGAACATCGCTCCCAAAAACATCTTCGGATATGATTTGCCATCCGTCCGGATTGGGATAGTCCGCCAACATGAGAGACAAACGGCATACCTCAGCAGCAAAAGAGTCAAGCTCAATAGCTGTCAATCGGTCTTTCAGATAGCTATGTCTCTGCTGGTCTGTCCACGAAGCCGGTAGCAATTCTCGCAAACGACGAAGGGCGGCAACCAGAAAAACACCATGTCCGGAACAGGGCTCCAGCACATAACGCCCCTCCTGCGGCAGTGATTCAAACGGGAGGCGATCCACCATAAGCTCAGCTATTATGGAAGGCGTGCCGTGTGTGCCAAATTGTTTCCTGGTTTCCTTCCGAATAAGTGTGTTTTCATAAATGAAGGCCAGATCTTCAACGGAAAGATTTTGAAAGTTAAAGGCACTCCGGAACCTATCCCACACAACTTGTTGCGTGTTGGGTTCGTCGAGAATCTGCTGTGACTGCGTTATATAAAGTCCATAGAATTCTTGGATTCTCTTTATGATCAAATTCGATTCAGGTGTCGCCCATTCCCCGGGGTGTTTCTTATCATTAAATATCTTTGCAGCGAGGAAACGAAAAACAAGACGAAAAAGAGAGGTCTCCTCTGGCTTACTACCTGAGGCCCTCTCATAGGAAATTATTGCTTCGCTTAGTATATCCTTTAGCAGTCGATCCAGTTTTCCGTGGATCATGCCTTTAAGAGCAGTCAGGAGGCCTGCATCAACGAAATCGAGCTGGTAAGGCTCTGCCAATGGTGTGATAGCTTTGGCTCGAAAGATTGCTTCAGGGCTCCACTGTCCTTTGTTTACGTTAAAGGCCTGATGAATATCCCGGTCTGGGATGGACTCTAAGAAGACGACTTCTCCAGTGGCCTTAATACGGTAACGGTCAAGATGATCTTGAAATGACTCAAAAAACATTGGGGCGCCCAGGGTTTGGTACATTGCTACATGCTGGGGACCGGATCGACCATTCGCACTCAATACGCCGATGCAAGCGTTTCTATATGATGGTGGCCATTGAGCAAATGCCGCCAAGGGAACTATCAGCTCTCGTGTTCCGGAAAACGACGCATCATCAAAGACATAGCTCTCCTGCAATAGGTTATCCATATAACCCAACCGTTTCAGTTCATTGCGGATAGTGCTCAAGGCACTCATCTTGTCTGCCTCCGCTGATTTGTCTCGTACACCGCTACCCATAGGGGAGAGCAGCGACCTTTTCTCCGCTCTCCAAAGGACCTGTTCGCTTTACAAGAGAACCGTCGTAATTTTGTAACCTAACTATCTCCGCACCGATCTGTTCTGTATCAAAACGGAAATATTGCTGTCTTGTTATGGCGCTAAAATATTTCCCTTTCTCAACAACAATCATATCGATTCCATCAGTATAGATGATAAGTCGGGAAAGGGGCTCATCATCCGGTAACATCCTAGATAGGTTTTCCATCCCTTCTCTCACCTTTTGGAGACTCAGTCCTTTCCTTCTCAGTGAAACCAGTACTCGCAGTTTAACAATGTCCTTAAAGGAATAAAAAGAGTACTTCCCCCTTTTTTCTGGTGAAAAAAGACTAATCCTGACCCAATACTTCAGTTGATTAAGGCTCGCTCGAGTCAATTTTCGGACCAGCTTTGTTGAGTAAATATTCTTCATTTAATTTTTTGGTTGAAAAATTGTAAAATATCAGCCTTTTTTCAACCAATTTAAACCTAAAAAGAGTTGAGGTCAAGAAAAAAAACTATGGCTGATTTAAAGCTAAGCATATAATCGTTCGTTCCAAAGCAACAAACGAGGAAAACCGGGCTTACATTTTGATCTGTGATTCCCATCTATAAGGATGTGAACCCTGAACTCCCTCTATCCCTGCAAACACAGGCATATCATCCCACGTTCGATCATCCAATAAAGGCCACGTTTTATTCTTGTTGAATCTCCCCGTTACTTGAACAAGAAAGACACCCCACAGGATTTTGGATTTTAGATTTCGGATTGCGGATTTAGGTATAGACACCATTTTGATCCAAATTATACTTTTACAAGTGCCAATAATCGGAGAATTATAAAACTTTTTTATCAATATCCATTACTGCCAGGTACTGGGTGGAGGCGTGACCTTCCGTTTTACATCCTCATGCCTTTAATCTTGGACTTCGGGGTTCTTTCCCTTCTTCTTTCGGGCCATGTTTTTTGCCCTCTTAGCTTCTCTTAATAAGGGCTTGGAAATAACTCCATGTACTTATGAGTCTTGTGGTGAAATGAGAGTTCCTGACATTAAATATGTCGAAATTATGGCATTTATGGTTTTATTTTTTATTCTGCCAAGTCTTCACAAATAAAGAAAATCGCACTAAATTCTATTGAATTGTTCTTCATTTGTCAAACTTCTCAATTATCAGTTTACCCAAGTACCCAAGAGAATAAGCTTATCTTGCACAAAAGAAATTACAGAAATTGAAAAAATCCCTTGATAAAAACTTAATGTGGTTATATATGTACCACATGGTAATAATTTTACCACAACCCATAAAAGAAAAAGGAGGGGGAAAATGTTTGGCCAATTGGTAAAAGAGGGACGATTGGCAAAAGGGATTGGCTTAAGAGAATTTTGCAGAAAGCTTGAAATAGATGCAAGCAATTGGAGCAAGGTAGAGCGGGGAACACTCGCACCCCCTCAAGACGAGAAAAAACTGAAAAAGATAGCAAATATTTTGGGAATTGAACCTAATACCGGCAAATGGAAGGCTTTAAAGGACCAGGCTAATATTGATGCGGGCATTATCCCTAAAGACCTTTTGTCTGATAAAGAGGTGCTTAACTCGCTACCGATGTTTTTCAGGACTATAAGGAGCGAAAAACCTACCCCGGAAGAATTAGACAAGCTGATCAAAAAAATTAGAGAGAAAGATTGATTGGAAAACTCATTAAGTGTTGAATGTAAATGGATTCCTAAAGAAGTTCTGTGGCAAACTGTTCGTTCTTTCCGCGAAGAATACTGGCCCGAAAATACATTGCCGGTTGATATGGAAAAAATTGTTGAGCAAAGGTTACGATTGAATATTGAGCCAATACACTCATTATTGGATGAGCTTGATATTGATGCTTTCCTTAAGCTGGATTTAAGCGGAATAGTAGTGGATTATGACTGTTTTATGAAAGAGAGATTTCAAAACCGTGTTCGTTTTTCTTTCGCACATGAGGTTGGGCATTTTGTTGTTCATAAGGATATCTATAAAAAGATTCCTTTCGAAAATCCTGAAGAATGGAAGTATTTTGTCCTAAATATGGCAGATAATGAATATCGCAATTTTGAATGGCAGGCTAATGAATTTGCGGGACGTCTATTGGTTCCTCGTGAAAGGTTAATCGGGGAGGTAAAGAAGATTTATAAAACGATAGAAGAAAGTGACCTGCTCCCGTATTTATCAGATGATCCTTGGGCAGTTTTGTCAAGAGTAAGTCCAGTGCTTTGCAAGCCATTTGGAGTATCAGAGAACGTCGTAGAGAGAAGAGTCGAAAGGGAGGATTTATGGCCTCCTAATATGAGAGAGAATTAAATTTTGTTTAATCCCTTATTTGCTAAAAATTATATTGAAATTTGAAATGATTCTGTAACAAAAAATAGCCACCAAGCTGGCCAGAACTTGGAATTCGAGCTGACGCTCCTCGTGCTCTTGCTGACGGAACGATGAAAAGATTTACGGATTGGCATGAGAAAAAATGTGAATTTGCATAGCAATTCACATGATAGAGAAAGTAACTTACTAAAATTATTAGATAAATTAATTACCCCTATGAATACTTATTTGCTATAGCTACTAAATATAAAAACTAGCCATAAGTATATTCATGGTATACTGTGATATGCTTAATATTGCGGTTGATGGTCTCTACATTCAAAAACAATGTCAAGTTTTAATCCTGCCCTCTAGGATGGGACCCTGTGGTATCTTAATATATAACGTTGGTTTTAAAGCAACTTATCGCCCTATGCTGATACAATAAGAAAAATCAATGTCGTTATTTTTCGATTTAATCTTTGAGATTGGAGATATCCACTAACTAAGTTCTGAGATTCTCTTAAATTAGGCGATCTGCCTATGGAGTGCTGCGAATAGGTTATAGGTAAATAGAAAAGTGGAATGAGGAGATACTGCCTGTGCGTGTTAGCACGCGGGCAGAGCATTAAAGATTTTCAGAAAAGTATTATGATATTAGGACGCCCCGGTCAAATATGCTTTTCATTTTACAGGGCAGGCAGATTAATGCAAATTACTCAGATTAACATATTGAAAATAAATATTATCTGCATGTACCTGCCCGCCATCCCTGCCCGACATCCGGCAGGCGGGTCTGCGTCCCATTTATAGAAATTATTTTCTTTCCAATAACTCTTTCGGAACCTCGGCCTTTTCTGGCCATCCATCTGGTATCAACTGACCAGGCTTTTCTCCGAATTTCTTTTTGTCAGAATGGAGCTTAGGCCTTTTGAATTCCTCCCTGGGCTCCTTTGGGATTCTGCCATTGAGGATGGATTCCGAGCGCAATCTTCTGCCGACGGTCTTTTCCATCAAGGTGCCAAGCTCTAAAACCCTCTCGATATTGATACCCCCAATATCAATACCCATCTCATCTAACATGACACACATATCCTCAAATGTGACCAGGCCCACTACATTAGGATCTTTATAATAATAGGCGCCAGTACCTGGCACAGGGGTTCTGTCAAGGAAATTAGTCGGCTGTCCACCTGTACCACCCATGGTCCCTTCAAAGATCTCTACTCCAGCCTGAAGGGCAGCCAGGACGTTTGCCAGGCCCCAGCCTCTGGTTACATGAAAATGGGCCACATGCAGATCAGGGTTTGGGATCTCATCTAAAATCATGGAAAAGTACCGATATACCTGATCAGGTGGGGCAGAGCCGTCATGATCAGCGTGCTCAATATCATCTGCACCTATGCTTAAAAATCTCTTTGTAAACTCTACAGCATCTTCTAATTTTGTCGGGCCTGATATAGGGCTGCCCCAGATCGTGCTCACGGTTCCACACATTTTGATGCCTGCATCTTTACATTTCTTTATACACCTCTCTGCCTCCTTCCAGTAAGCAGGTAAAGTTGTGCCAGAGTTTGCAAAATGATGTTCCTCATCTGTTGAGACCATCATCAAGAGTCTATCAGGGCCATAACCCTTTTCTTTAAGCTCAATAGCCCTGTCTACAGATGGTTCTCTGATAGTTATAGCTGTCCATTCAATATCATCTTTGTTCATGCCTCGTTTTGTTAGACGGTTTTCAAATATTCCTCCTCTTAACTCTTTTAGCACCTCTTCTGCGTCCTTGAACTGGGGCATACCCCGTGGATTTCCTAAATTTGTAACCTCAAGCCTCTTCACACCAGCAAAGGCCAATTCCTGCAAGTAATATATCTTTGCCGCGGTAGGAATCCATGCCTCTTCATGCTGAATCCCATCCCTAATGCTTATCTCGGCCAGGTTCACCTTTTTAGGCATCCTTGTATTGGCCTTAAAAATATCATATTCACTCATTTTATTCCTCCCTTCTAAGGCGGCCTTTAGCCGCATCTAAATCCGAAATCAGAATTTCGAAATCCTAAACAAATTCAAAATTCGAATGTCCAAAATCCAAAACAGAGTCCAACCCAGCCTTTGCCTATTATTAGCTGCTCTATGATGGTGTTTTGATCATTTGAATTTTTGTCATTTGATATTGTTTCGAGTTTCGGCCCGCCCTGGCGCGACATAGTTGATTCAAGCTTTCGTCGCTGAAATATCTCATGAGCTGAGCTTTTGTTACTATGGCCATATAAGCCAAGTCTGGGCCAGGGATTTCGTGCTTCGTATTTTACTACTATACCAATTCCAATGCTCCTAAGCGACTGAAAAGCCATACGCAGAGTGCATTGAACTCACATCTGAATAATCTATCCCTTGATGGATCTTGGAGTCAACATAAGATGATGCGGACATATACTCTTTGGATTTTGGTAACAGCTCCTCGCAAAGGCGATAAAATAATCCCTTATTTGTGTCAAAGGAACAACCTCGTCCACCAGACCGGCCTTTGCACAATACACTGGCCTTGACTGATCATAGTACTGTTGCGCAAGGGCGTTCATTTTATCGATCACTGGTTCAAGGGGGTTACCT
>JAUWZC010000305.1 GCA_030615565.1 Desulfobacteraceae bacterium
CCTTTTAGACCATTTTTCTTTGCATACTCGACCATCTCAGTCCACAGATCTTCTGTAACCCCTTTGTCTGCCATCTTAACAAATTCCCCATTTTCATCCAAAAGGGCGTTTCCATATTCATTGACCTTCACACCCCAGGTAATCATCTGGAGTGCAGTCGCCACATTGGCTTTGGTAGTGTGGGTTTTTTGGGTTATATTCCTGAGACGCTCGGAATTGTTGCCCGAGGTCCCATGCTGTGCCCCTGATACCTTATATTTGGTCAGGGCATTATGGATCTCTGTTGTTAACGGTACCTGTATACCTTTATCGCTGGCTTCAATTCCGTGGGTGGTTCCATTATTCAAGGCGATCCAGTCAGGAAAAATATCGTGGGCGTTAAGGCCCTGGATCAAGAATAAGGCTTCATCGACCGTTGAAAGACCTTCCTTTCCTTTTATCTCACCCACTTCGGTCTCATATCCGGCCCACTTGGGAATAAAGGGGTTTAGGGGAATATTTGCCAGGAGGTTTTCGTCGTCAGGTAGGTGTGAGGCATCAATAGCAATGGAGGTGATGCCCGCATCAAAAAGTGACGGGATTTCGGTTTTTGCTGTTTCCACATCCTTATCACCCTTGATGCCGTAATGATCTGCATGTATGGCCACTGGCACGGTAATGCCCAACTCATTACAAACTGCATCTACCTGTCTTGCCAGATTCCAAAAGTTAACCGCACAATAAGCACTTGCTCCCCCTTCGGATTTGGCGATTTCAATAATGATAGCAGCATTCGCCCGCTGTGCGGCCTTAAGGGCCCCACGAATTACAAAGTGGTTTCTGCCGTTGGCAGCAATGGTCATGGCCTTCCCTTTCTCAATCATGGCCCGGTCAATAACCTTCCCGCTAACAATCAAGGCATTGGAATTGGGGAATAATTGGACAATATTAGGCGGGCGACCAATCTGGATCGCCTTTTTAAATTCCTCGGATGTGTTTCCTTTTTGCAAAGCCATAATAACGATCCTCCTTTTTTTAAATTAGGACGCAGACCCGCCTGCCAGACTAGCCCGACTGACGGCTAGCGGGCGGCGGGCAGGTTTTCGCATATATCCGCAGATATTTTTTAAGATATTTAAAATCTTTATAATCTGCGTCCAAAAAGGAAATTCTTATGCTATTTTTGTGGGAAGGAGTATAGGGAATTGATGGTTGTGTGTCAAGTTTAAAGGGGATGATGTGTTGATGGGCAAAAGGAAACGGGTCTGGCTAGACATCCTGGAATCAGTGTTCCAGGCATAGAATATGCTGTGGAGAGGGGAGAGGCTATTGCAGGAGAGAATAATTATCAACTGATTGACTGATTTTCTTATTTGTTAAGGGAGTCCCTCTTTATTGGTAATTTTCACCTTGATACAGAAATAATGGCAGTTTGTCTATCCTATTGCTGTTATTTAGTATATTAGCATTTGCTTTTTTTATCTTTAAAGTATAGAGAAACAATGTTGTTTTTAAAAGATGAGGCTTATTTTAGATGGATATTGAACAAACTATTTTTTTAGGGATTATTCAGGGACTAACAGAATTTCTGCCTATTAGTAGTTCTGGACATTTGGTTATATTTCAACACCTCATTGGGTTAAAAAATACTGAGCTCCTGCTAGATATATCTCTCCATATAGGTACCCTTCTGGCGGTTTTGATATTTTTCTGGACTGACATAAAAATGATGGCCTATGAAAGTGTAGGCTTTATTAGAACGGTTTTCCGGAAAAGAAACCTCATCAGCGAAATCCAGCGATTCCCTCATGCGGCTCTTATCTTATGGATATTGATAGGCACAATTCCTACAGCACTTATAGGGATAATCTTTAGCTCCTTCTTTCAGAAAATGTTTGGATCAACCTTCTTTGTTGGTTTTATGTTGATAGTAACTGGGTCAATTCTGGGGGCGAGCCGCCTTATCCCTAATTATTTCGAAAAAAAGAAGCAAGTTGGTCTCATTTTATCCCTTGCCGTGGGTATAGCACAGGGAGCCGCTATTATTCCTGGCATTAGTAGGTCTGGGGCAACCATAGTCTGCGGTCTTTTCTGCGGTCTCAATAGGGACCTTGCTGGCCGGTTTTCCTTTCTCCTTTCTATTCCCGCTATTTTAGGGGCAACAGTGTTAAAATTTGACATGACAAAGATAACTGAAATCGGCTTTATTCCTTTTTTAGCAGGCATTCTCGTCTCTTTTCTGGTAGGCCTTATAGCCTTGAAAATAACGATGAATATGTTAAGAAAAGGGAATCTATTTTACTTTGCGCCATATTGTTTTCT
>JAUWZC010000122.1 GCA_030615565.1 Desulfobacteraceae bacterium
TTTTGAATGGTCTCCAAACTAAGATTAATTTTGGTAATAACGCCAGGACAGATAACAGTGCAATAAACATGGCCAGTCCAGTAAAAATACCGAAGTAGATAGTCGGAATGAAATTGGAAAATATTAGTATGGAAAAACCAAATATAATTGTTACAGAAGTGTTAAAGATAGCCTTACCTACGTTTCCATGACATAGTTTCAGGGTTTCAGCATAGTTGTCATTTTTGGCAAACTCTTCTCTAAATCTATAGATGTAGTGAATGCTGTTATCGATCGCTATTCCCATTGTGATAGCAGCAATTGTTATGGTCATCATATCCAGGGGTATGTCCATCAAGCCCATTATTCCAAGGACTATGCTTATTGCAAGCAAATTGGGAATAATGCCGATTATGGATAGAGTGATGGACCTGAACAAAATGAGTAACATGATCGCTATGCCTAACAACACAATGCCCATTGTTAAGATTTGGGATCTAAACAAGCTTTGCAACATGTTGTTGTATAAAACGAGCATTCCGGCGACCGTTACGTTGTTCCCTGAAAGTCCAAATTTACTACTCAGGTCACTGCTAATTCTTTCCAGAAGTTCTTTTCTTCTGATATCTTCCAAAGAGTCTAAAATTCTAAGAGAGATTCGAGCTTCATTATTATCAATAGAGACGTAAGGGTCTACCATATCAGATCTGATTCGATCAGGAATCTTTTTATTCAACACTCCCAGTTCAATGCCATCAAATTCTTTTCCCTCATGGAGCTGCTCGGCAACCCTGATAACAGAGGCTAGGGAGAGAACTTTTCCGATCTCGGGTAAGCCGGCTAAATAATCATGAACCTCTTTAATCCTCTCAACTTTATAAGGTGTAAGCCAGTAATCTCGCGGGTCATGATCTCCAGCCCAGTCATCTTCTTCAAGGAAATCGTCATCATCGGTGTCAACAAGATTATCATTTGCTGCGCTGTTGCCGTGCTGCTCACCAAAGTGAAGTATAATGTCGAGCGGAAATGTGCCACCAAGCTTGTCATCTATTAATTTCATCCCCTGGTATATTTCAGTTTTCTTGCTGAAATAATTTATGAAACCATTTTCTACCTTAAGCTTAGCAATGCCGACCACGCTTATGACTGCAAGCAAGATTGACAAAATGATTACTTTACCACCATGAAATCTTGCAATCGATGCGAGTCTCGAGGTGATTGCGGATTGTCTTTTATCCGTAATTGAGGGACTGGATTTTTTGAGTAACATCAAAACAGAAGGGAACAGTAAAAATGAAGTTAAAAAGGTTACAGACAGGCCTATCGCCATCATCCATCCAAAATCAATGACAGGTCTAATGCCGCTGAATACTAATGAACTGAAGGCTAAAATTGTTGTTAAGGCAGCATAGAGGCACGGCCACACCATTTTCTTAGCGGTGGTGGACACAATGTCAACCTGACTCTCCGAGGACTTATCTTTACAAAGCTGCCTGTAACGAACAGCCAGGTGAATGTTCATTGACATTGTAAGTATCAACATCAAAGAGATGAAATTTGATGATATGACAGTCACTTTCCAGTTTAGAAGACCAAGCATGCCAATCATGATTAAAACTGCAAAAAAACAGCTCAGCAGTGGCAAAATTACCCATCGTATTTGACGGAATATAATGGCGAGAGTTGCTACTATGAAAATGAAAACACCAAAGCCGAATATCACCAGATCATTACTAATGAATGTAATCATGTCATCGGCGACCATTGGGACTCCACCTAAATGCACTACTGCATATTTCTCATAGGGACGTATAATAGATCGAATTTTTTCGATGTCCTGATGCCGTTGCTTATTAAAAGCGGCATAGTAATCTTCGTACTCGGCCATATATTTTTCTAATTGAGACTGCTCCCTCTGACTGAGTGATGCAGACCTCTCTTTAGTTAAAAGTTGATTCCTTTTTTTTGAGAGTTCTGAGAAATAAGTGTCTTTTTTTAGGTAGATTAGTAAAGCGGTGGTTTGACCGTCGGCGCTAAGGACTAAATCTTTATATACCGGGCTTTCCAGTATTTCTCTTTTTGCCCTTTCAGTATCAACAGAAGGATCTTCCAGGGTCTTAACATTGTCCTCTGTAATTCCTGAAAGTTCGACACCGGAAGTTTGTAAAAGTGGAATATCAAGAAGTGTTACTACGGAATCAACTCTTTCTAATGACTTTAATTCTTCTCTTAATTCTTTTAGACGCTTTAATGATCCCTCAGAGAATAAATCTTCATAAGGAGTAAACGTTACAACTAAGAATTCTTTGATATTGTACCGGGTATTAATTTCACGAAATATTTTTAAATCTTTATCATCTTCTAATAATAGAGTATCGGGAGAAGCATCGAGTTTAAAGTCTTTCGCATGATATAGAAAAAACGAAAGCAACAATAAAAGCACTATAAGTACAATTTTGGGGTGCCCTAAAACAATTCTGTCATAGAGCTTTGAAAAACCGTTCATCATGTTTGATTGATTTTCTGATTTAATCCGCCAAAGGCGGACAAGGGTTAATTCCCAGCAGCTTGCTATGCTATATTGTTTGGTTTTGATACCTCGTAGCTTACTGAGAGGTAGTTCATTGTGAATTATGGAATTTATTTTCTCGTGTCAGATTAAAGAATTTAGTGCTTGAGCTCTTGAAATGGAGCAGGGCTTTCCTGCTTACCCCTTTGATAGGAACTCGCTTCTAGCGGGAGAAAGTATAGGGTAAAGGCCTTTGTGTGTCAACAGAAAAGGCACCACAGAAAAGGCACCACTGCTCCGAAAACCTGCCCCAAACCAATTTGATAAAAAGTTTTCAATGACAACATCAAATGTGTGATTTGAGCTTGACACACAACCATCAATTCCATATCCTTCTTGCCACAAAAAAGAAACAGAAAGATGACGAAAAGAGCAGAAAATCAATTGAAACATCTAACATTTGTCCTCCTACTTCTTGCATGTTCTTTAGTTGGGTGTGCCCACAGAAACGTTACCACCCCTCCACCCGCCTCGCTAGACACATCATTCCCGCCTGCCGCCTACCAGCCAAATGGCGGGCAGACCCGCCTGCCCCGATATAATCGGGGGCAGGGATGGCGGGCAGGTCATCACAATCAGGAAACGACCCTATCCACTTTAGACCAGACCTCATCGAACAACGAGGAGGTTGAAGAGGATTCTCTCGATGAAAGTCTGGGTTTTTTCGGCGAAGAGACTGAAGAAGAAGTAGTGCAAATAGCAGACCCTCTATCCCCTTGGAACAGAGCCATGTTTCACTTCAATGACAAGTTATACTTCTGGGTCCTAAAGCCCTTTACAAGGGGATACAGGGCTGTGATACCCACGCCCGTCAGGAGTGGTGTAAAGAATTTTTTTTATAACCTTACGGCGCCCATTCGGATGGTCAGCTGCATCCTGCAGGGAAAGGGACGCGCAGCTAGTGCAGAATTAACCAGGTTTCTGATAAATAGCACCGTGGGAGTCCTTGGGTTTGGAAACCCGGCCAAAAGGTGGCCTGAGCTGAATCCTAGCGAGGAAGACCTGGGCCAGACCCTTGCAACTTATGGGATCGGCAACGGGTTTTACATTGTGTGGCCTATTCTGGGCCCATCCACCCTGCGTGACTCCGTGGGGATGGTCGGAGATCGGTTCTTGAATCCTGTCTCATATGTGCATCCCACTGAAGCATACCTGGAAATTAGGGCCGTTGAGACTGTAAACGAGACTTCATTTCGGATCGGGGATTACGAATCTCTCAAGGAAGCAGCCATTGACCCATACGTGGCGTTCCGCAATGCCTATATCCAGTATCGTAAAAAGAAGGTAGAAGAATAGGGGAAGTGAAAACGAGACATAGGAAATGAAAGAATACATTAATTCACCTAACTACATATAAATTCTAAATCCTAATGTCTAAATTCTAAACAATATTCAAACTCTAAACCCAAATACCAAAACGTTTTGAATTTTGTATTTTGATCCTTTGAATTTGTTTAGGCCCGCCCTGGCGCGAGGCGACAGGAACATGCTTTTGTCACTATATTAGCATGGTTGCAAAAGCCACAGAAGTCGGCTCTTGTATGTCAGGTCTGGGTCAGGGATTTAGAGTTTCGTGCTTAGTATTTCCAATTTGTTCTTGCATTGAGCCGTCGTGTATAATGCAGTCCTTATCTATAAATGGAAGGGTAATGATATTTGCTATTTGGTGGTCATGGTATAAACTCCATCCCAGTCACGAGGTGGCGGATTTTTTTTGAGGTCAAGGCACCTTTCAATGTAGACTTCTGCTGCATAGAGGTTGGGATCCATGACAGTAATATTTTCGAAGACATGGATTGCTTTACCCCATTTTCTCGTTTTGTAAAAATTAATCGCCTGATTGAACTGATTTACTATCTCCTCCTGCATATCAGGGAGATCTTTTTCTCCCGCCAGGCTATAAATCTTTACGGGCTGTTCCTTTCCTTTTACCCTGACTGAGTCCAGCTCCATACATGTGAATTCATTTTTCACTCTCTCGAATGTAAATTCACTAATTATAATTTTGGTCTTATAGCTCTTATTTGCACCTTCCAGCCTGGAGCCAAGATTAACTGAGTCACCCATAACAGTAAAATCAAACCTCTGCTCCGATCCCATATTCCCAACCATCATGGGGCCAGTGTTTACACCAATGCCAATATCAATAGGCTGTTTGCCTTCATTGATCCACTTTTGATTGAGGACCTTTAGCTCCTTTATCATTTCAAGGGCTGACCTACATGCCTTGATGGGATGATCCGGCAAATCGAGCGGAGCCCCGTATATGGCCATTATAGCATCTCCCATATATTTATCTAAGGTACCATCATATTTGAAGACAATATCTGTCATAACAGTGAGGTATTCGTTTAAAATATGTACTAGATCTTCAGGTGTTAGCGCTTCAGCAATGGTAGTAAAACCCCTGATATCTGAAAACAGCACTGAAAGATCCTTTCTGTCTCCACCAAGTTTCAGTTTTTCAGGATGTTTTAACATCTCATTAACCACAGATGAGGATACATAATAGGTAAAGGCGCCCTTAATCTTCTTCCTCTCCCTTTCCTCGGTCATGTATTTGTATATAGTAAGAGATATATAGAGCAAAATTAACGCTGTCAGGGGGTATATGATATTAATCAAGAAACCATATTTAATGAAAAGAAGCCTGCTAAAAAATATATGAATCATGAAAAAACCTATGGGGAATAGAATTCCTTTTGCTGCACTCAGGCGAGGAATAACAAACCCTGTAACTATCCCGATGAGTATAATAGCCAAGATGTCAAAGATCTTGGCCCATTCAGGTCGGGTTAGAAAATTTTGTCTCAGGATATTATCAATTACCGTGGGGTGTATTTCCAAACCAGGATAAGTAGTTGAAAAGAGGGTATTCCTCATATCATATATGCCTGTTGCTGTGGCTCTGACCAAAACTATTTTGTCCTTAAATTCTCCTTTAACGATCTTATTATTAATTATGTCTGTAATAGGGTAATGAGGAAATGTCTTGGGTGGTCCTAAGTAGTTTATCATCATTTGCTCTGTCTCATTCGTTGGAATCTCGATATCTCCCATCCGAATGCCTTCTATGCTGTAATTGGTTACCTTGACCATCAGGGGGGGGCGATCCAAATAGTGCCATACCGCTTGAATTGAGAGAGGAGAGAAAATCTCCTGTCCACATTTGATAATTAAAAGGATCCACCTGACTACACCATCTATGTCAGGGAACATGTTAAAATAACCGGATGAGCCAGTTGCCTCATCTATTATCGGGAGATTAACTTCAGGGGAGTAGGCCTCAAAGAAGGGGTCGATATCAGAATCTTTTTCAGAGAATTGAATAATGGGGTATCTGGATCCACTAATTTGGGCTATATTTTTTTATCGTTTCCTTTTCAATTGTATAATCAAGACCCTTTTGGCTCATATGAAAGAAGTAGCCAGATACCACCTTGGCCTTTGATCTTTTTATAGCGTTAGCTAAGATAAGATCGTTATCGGCCAGGCTCTTGGATTCAGATAAAAATCTGTCTAACTCTTTGTTTTTTAATTTTAAACCCGCTATTTTAGACTCTAATTGCTGGATAAAGAAGAGATTTATGTTTTCGTCAGGCTCAAGGAAGCCAATATCAAATCCTATGACCTTTGCCCCATCATCTGAGAGATAGTCAATAAGCCTGGCAATCTTGGAGCGTGCCCATGGCCATCTTCCCACTTTATCAAGGCTCTTTTCATCTATTACAGCAAGAACAATAGCATCACTCGCCTTCACAGCTCCCGTGGATTTGAACCTCAGATCCAGGGTCTTGAGCTCAACAATCTCAAGAAATGATGGGCCTATAAGGAATATAAGAATAATCAAAAAGGTAAGATAGGTGCTGATAGAGACATGATTTATAGAGAATAATAACTTAAGTCTTTTGTTCATCCTCTATCCCTATAGCTATTGAAGCCAAGAAGACAAGCAATTAAGGGTAAAATTTGATTGACAAATCAGGGCAGAGATCTGTAAAATGTTTTTTTATAAGGGTTTCGGCTGAAAATTATTTTGTAAGCCTCCAAACCTGATATGGTTTAAAGTCAGCCGTTTTCTTTTAAGGAGAAAACGGCTTTTTATGTTATAAATGAT
>JAUWZC010000021.1 GCA_030615565.1 Desulfobacteraceae bacterium
AGATAGTTCGTTGGCTGGGGAGCGTGCAAAGGACAGAGGTGAAACCCTCCTGGTAATACCTTTAATGTGATTTCTGGCTATATCCATCAAATCAGAGACAACAGCGCTTCCCGTAGGTCTTCTACCAGCACCGAGACCGTAAAAGAGAGTGGGCCCTACAAAATCACCTTCAACATAAATAGCATTAAATGCCTCATTGACATTTGCCAGGATATGATCTAGGGGAACAAAAGCCGGGTGCACCCTAGCCTCAATTTGACCATCTGCCTCTCTTGCAATGGCCAGCAATTTTAAGCAATAGCCAAACTCACCAGCAAACCTGATGTCCTCAGGGCAGACCCCATCAATCCCTTCCTTATAAATATCCTCATAAGTAAAAGGGTAACCAAATGCCAGAGAAATAATGATTGTCAATTTATGGGCTGCATCACTTCCGTCAATATCCAGAGTTGGATCTGCCTCTGCATAACCGAGCCTCTTGGCCATTGAGAGCGCCTCATTAAAAGGAAGACCTTCCTCTGTCATCCTGGTTAGGATATAGTTGGATGTTCCATTCAAAATAGCCAGGACTGCCTTGATCTGGTTTGCAGCCAGGCCTTCTCTCAATGCCCTAACAATAGGAATACCTCCGGCAACACCTGCCCCAAAGGCAATATCAACGTTGTATTTTTCGGCCGTCTCAAACAGCATCCTGCCATGTTTAGCTATCAGGGCCTTATTGGCTGTAATCACATGTTTCCCTCTTTCCATGGCCATTAAGATATATTCCATCGCCTGATCATAGCCACCGATTAGTTCCACAATGACATCTATCTCCGGATCATTGATTATCTCCATTGCATCGGTTGTAAGAAATCCAGGGTCAATATCTACTCCTCTATCAGATACGATATCCAAATCCGCAATCTTTTTTAGTACTATCTCTGCACCAACCCTGTCCTTTATCAGTTCTCGGTTATTAAGCAGGAGCTCCACCATACCTGCCCCTACTGTTCCAAAGCCGATCAAGCCAACATTTATCTGAGGCATCTGTTTACTCCACTATAGTATCTTTTTAATCCCTCTTATAGCCTGGTTAATCCTATGCTTGTTTTCAACCAGGGCAAACCTGATATATCCCTCACCATATTGCCCAAAACCTATGCCTGGAGAAACCGCTACCTTAGCCTCTTTTATGAGCAATTTTGAAAATTCCAGGGAACCCATCTCTGCACAGCTATCTGGTATTTTCGCCCATACAAACATAGTACCTTTAGGTTTCTCTATTTTCCACCCAATCCTTTCCAAACCATTGATCAGTGTATCCCTTCTCTGCCTATAAACTTTTGCTATCTCACCCACACAGTCATAGGAACCTTTTAAGGCAATAATAGAGGCAATTTGTATTGGCTGGAAAATACCATAGTCGAGATAGCTCTTTATCCTCCTTAAGGCTGCTATCATCTCCCTGTTACCAAGGCAAAAACCTACCCTCCAGCCAGGCATAGAAAAACTTTTAGTAAGGGAATAAAATTCTACACCTATCTCTTTGGCCCCACGTACCTGAAGAAAACTGGGAGGCTTATAACCATCAAAAACCAGATCCGCATAGGCAAAGTCGTGAATGACCATCATCTCATGATCGGTACAGAACTCCACTATCTTTTCAAAAAATTTTATATCCACTACATTGGTAGTCGGGTTATGGGGATAGGAGATTATCAACATCTTTGGTCTTGGCCATGTTTGCTTTGTCGCTGTTAAGAGATCTTCAAAAAAATCTCTATCAGGCCCAATAGGAATCCCCCTGAGGTCGCCTCCAGCAATAATTACTGAATATGGATGAATAGGATATGTAGGGTTAGGGGCAAACACTACATCACCAGGGCATATAGTGGCTAAAACTAAATGGGCTATCCCCTCCTTGGCGCCAATAGTAACAATAGCCTCCTCCTCGGGATCTATCTCAACCCCAAGATGGACCCTGTACCAATCAGAGATAGCATGCCGAAGCTTGGTAATCCCCCTCGAGGCAGAATATCTATGGTTTTTCGCTTTTTGAACTGCCTCCATCATCTTGTCTACAATATGTTTAGGTGTGGGCAGATCTGGATTACCCATCCCCAAATCAATGATATCTTCGCCCTTTTGTCTTGCATCCATCTTCAACTCATCAACAGCAGCAAAAACATAAGGAGGCAATCGGTCAATCCTGGGAAACGTATACATTTCTTATACTCCCTGAAAAATTTGATATTTATACTACACAAGATATAAAATAGTCAAAATTTTCTTTCCTCCTGCCCCCTTTCCTCTTCTAACCATCCCCCTTAAATCAGGATCAAGTCATAATGAAAAATAACCTATTGATTTCTTCCGCCGCGGACAACGGACTGGAAGACAGGAGGATGTCTTTTTTTGTTATGCCCTAATAAATGCACAGAAGTGGCCGTTTCAAAATGGTTTAAATAGACAGAGCTTATAATAACATTGGCAAGTTGCCCTTCGGCCTCGAGTCGTTCGACCTGGAGGCCTTTCGGCTCCGAGCAGTTCGGCCTTGAGCTCACTGCCGAAAGGCTCAAGGCCGAAGGGCTCTCGACAGGCTCAGGGCCGAGAGGCTCTAAACCATTTTGAAACGGCCCAAGACAGAACCTTGTTTCAGGGCATAAAACAAAAAAAGACATCCTCCTGTCTTGTCCGCTGCATCTGCTCTTTCGTGTTTGAAAAAATATACCCATGCCCTGCACTTTGATGTCGCCCTACCCCTTAAATGATTAAGATTTCTATCTTCTTTTCTTTGCATATAATTTCAGATATCCACATTTTATAAGCCCAAGGGAAAATAGAGATAGAAGATAATGGTTGAATTTCATCAGAAGATAAGGTAGCAGAAAGATGTCCTTAAAAATTACCAATTCACTCAGTATTTTAAAATTTGGCGAACCTTATCCTATTGTAAATATTATTATTACAAATTAATAGAGTTTTAAAAACTATGACAGTTAAAAAAAGAAAGGATAGGTACTCAGAGGCTGGTGTAGATATAGATGCTGGTAAAAAATTTGTTGAGATCATAAAGCCTATCGTAAGCAAGACATTTAAATCGAATATTTTGAGTGATATAGGAGGCTATGCCGGTCTTTATTCCCTTCGTTTAGGAAATATTAAAAAACCTATTCTTGTCTCATCTACTGATGGAGTGGGCACAAAGTTAAAGATAGCCTTTATGCTCGATAAACATGACACCATTGGTATAGATCTGGTAGCCATGTGCGTCAATGATATCCTTGTACAGGGTGCAAACCCTCTTTTCTTTCTGGACTACCTTTCAATGGGCAAACTTAATCATGATACAGCAGTAGAAATAATAAGGGGTATCAGCAGGGGCTGCAAAGAGGCTAAATGCGCCCTAATTGGTGGGGAAACGGCTGAAATGCCTGGATTTTATGCCGAAGGAGAATATGATCTTGCCGGGTTCGTTATTGGATTAGTAGATGCTGATAAGATAATTGACGGCAGTGAGATAGCGATTGGGCACCAATTGATCGGAGTTGGCTCCACCGGGCTTCACAGCAATGGCTATTCTCTGGTCAGAAAAATATTTTTTGATGTGCTCAAGATGTCTGTAAATGATTATGTTGATGAATTTGGCAGAACAGTTGGGGAAGAATTACTCGAGCCAACAAGGATTTATGCCAAAACGATAAACTCCCTCATAAAGAATTTTCATATATATGCGATCTCCCACATAACTGGTGGTGGGATTACAGAAAATCTGCCCAGGATTCTACCTGCTAATTGCCAGGCGGTAATCAGCCGCTCATCATGGACTCCGCAATCCATCTTTCACTTTATCGAGAAAGCGGGGAATCTTACTGAAGAGGAAATGATGAGAACCTTCAACAATGGTATCGGTCTGATAATTATCGTCGCTGAAAAGGAGGTTCAGGACATTATGCAACAAATTCAGGTGATGGATGAAAGGGCATACCAGATAGGATGGATAGAGGAAAGGAAGCCAAAACATTCTGCACTGAAATTTATTGATTGAGGTTATATTTTTGCCCGTCTTAATAAGTGGTTGCCTACTTGGCATTGAGTGCCGTTATGACGGTGGTCATAGCCGGGTTGAAGAGATTATTGAAAAGGCTCAAGAAATGCAATTTATACCTATCTGCCCTGAACAGTTAGGTGGTTTACCCACTCCCCGGGCACCATCCAACATTGTTAAGGGTGATGGAAAAGGAGTCCTTGCCGGACATGCCCGGGTAATAAATACTTTAGGAGAGGATGTAACAGAGGCCTTTATTAAAGGGGCTCAGGAAAGCCTTAAGCTGGCCAGATTAACAGGTGCAAAAAAGGCAATTTTAAAAAATAAAAGTCCCTCATGCGGCCTCAATACCCCTTATTGTGAAACAGATACTGGATATGGTCTGGGTGTAACAGCAGCACTCCTTCTAAGTGCTGGTATTGAGATAATTGAAATAAACCCAGAGAAAAAAAATAAAGATTTGATAGAAAATTTAAGACTTTTATAAAGATATTTTTAAGGTAATCCCCTGCCAAGATTCAAAGGGCTAATTCGAACATCTGCTCTATTATATCTTGGCCCCCTTGCCTGACCCCCTGAGTTTTACAGAGCCTGAATCCTTCTCTTTCATATAGATAACGGGCAGGTTCCAGGCCTTTGAAGGTCCATAATATTATGTACCCGTACACAGGTTAAATGGTTCACGGTTACTATAAGGTTCTTTGAGAAAATTAACCCTATCCATAAAGATAGGCCTTTGCAATTGTTTTCTCTTCTAAGATGGCATCAATTTTAGCCTGAATCTCTCCTCTTGTGGGATTATCATCCCAGGCCTTCCAGTCTTCAAGGCTGTTCCAGGTGCTTATCACCATAAACTCGTCTGGATCGCTAATCCCTTTTAAGGTTTCCCCGGAGATATATCCCTTTTGGTTCATGGCTTTTGATCGTAGCTCCATCAAAAGGGGAAGCAAATCCCTCTGTTTGCCTTTAGTTACTTTCCTTGTAATTAAAACCTTGATTGCCATTTTTCCTCCCTCCTAATTTAGTTAGTTAAAATATGAAACTTCTTTGGTTTTTTAGATTACCAATACCCTAAGAATTTATCAACATAGATTTTACTCTTTTATTCTTGTTGATATTATTAGATGTAAGCATGCCCATAAGTAATAGGTATCTAATGTGATTTCTTGCAGGGTTTACATAAATTTCTTGACAGGTTTAAGAAGTGCATGGAATATAGCAATCTTAATAAAAGATTTTCCAGAGAGAAAAGATGATAGGCATATCAAAATTATACTGTGGAACAGTTGAGCCATCTGATCCTATCAGATATGGCAGGCAATCAAAGGATCTGCCAGCTCACCTGCTTCAGTTTTCTTCTGATAAAAAACCGGTAGTTGTGTGGAATATTACCAGGTCCTGTAATTTAAACTGCATCCACTGTTATGCCAGGGCTGTTCATCAAAGTCACGATAAGGAGTTAACCACAAAGGAAGGCTTCACTCTAATTGATGATCTGGCCACCTTTGGGGTACCAGTTATTCTCTTCTCTGGGGGCGAACCATTGCTGAGGCCTGATTTGACTGAGCTCGCCAGGTATGCTGTGGATAAGGGCATAAGGGCAGTTATCTCTACTAATGGCACCCTTATTGATAAAGAAAAGGCCGTGCTCTTAAAAGACGCTGGCGTGTCCTATGTTGGCATAAGTCTTGATGGACTGGAAAAGGTGAATGATCACTTTAGGGGAATGAATGGTGCCTTCAAGAAGGCACATGATGGGATAAAAAACTGCCAGAAGATAGGACTCAAGGTAGGATTAAGATTCACTATAAACAAGTTGAACATAGATCAGGTGCCGGGTATCTTTGATCTCGCAGAGGAGAGAAAAATCGAGAGGATCTGTTTTTATCATCTTGTTTACTCTGGCAGGGGATCAGATTTAATTGATCAAGATCTTTCCCACGATGAAACCAGGCAAATAGTAGACCTTATCATCGACAGGACAATAGATATGCACAATAGGGGATTAAAAAAGGAGGTCTTGACTGTAGACAATCATGCTGATGGCCCTTATCTCTATTTAAGGATGCTAAAGGAAAATAATCCCCGTGCAGGAGAAGTCTTAGAACTTCTCAGGATGAACAGGGGAAATAGCTCAGGTGAAGGAATAGGTTGCATAAGCTGGGATGGTCTGGTTTATGCAGATCAATTCTGGCGCGAACATCCCTTTGGCAGTGTTCTTTTGCAGCCATTCAGTCAAATATGGTCTGATCTAACCAATCCTTTAATGGCCCAACTGAAAGATAAACGCCGGTATGTAAAGGGAAGATGCGCCAGTTGCAGGTGGCTTGATATATGCGGTGGTAACTTCCGAGCCAGGGCCGAGTCAGTAAGTGGTGATATATGGGGAGAGGATCCAGCCTGCTATCTAACCGATAAGGAAATAGGGTTGGCTTAAGGTGACATTGAAAATGAAAAAAATAATCCTATCCTTCCTCTCTTCCCTAAAACTAACGATCACTCTTTTAATTATCATTGCTGTTGCATCTATATTAGGGACAATTATTCCCCAGCAATATGAAGGAGGGGAATCTTTTAGGCATCTGGGTCCTGGGTTGGTTAAGGCCTTTAATTCTCTTCAACTATTTGATATGTACCACTCCGTCTGGTTCATCATCCTTATGGGGCTCCTGTCTTTAAACCTTATAGTTTGTTCCTTGAATAGGTTTCCAACCTCCTGGAAGCTATTCAGAAAAAAACCCTCCCTTGACAGGAGTAAACCTTTTGAAAATCTATCCCCTGATAGGATCCTTGTAATTGAAGGAAACCCCCATGAGGTTATTGGCAGGGTGCAAAATCTCCTACAAAAAAGATGCAAGAGGGTCAGAAAAAAAGACACTGCCAACGGTACTGTTTTCTTTGGAGAAAAAGGGACATACTCCCATTTTGGTGTATATGTCATTCATTTAAGTATCTTAATAATCATTGCAGGAGCAATAATGGGCTCTTTGTTAGGCTTTAATGCCTTTGTAAATATAGCTGAAGGGGAATCTACCAGTACTGTCCATTTAGGAAGGCAAAAGGGGATTAAGAAATTAGATTTTACTGTAAGGTGTGATAAATTCTCTATTGCCTACTACGATAACGGAATGCCTAAAGAGTATCGGTCGAATCTAAGCTTCCTCAAAAATAACAATGTTATTCTCCAGGGGCCCTTACTGGTCAATCATCCAATAACATTTAATGGTATCAGATTTTATCAGGCGAGTTATGGATCTATTCCTGGTGGACAAGCAAACATTACTGTAAAGAAAGGAAATGATGAAGGAACTACTATAAAAATTAAACAAAAGGATTCATTTTTTCTTAAAGAGAAAGATGCAAAGGTGAAAATTTTAAGGATAGAAAAAAATCTTATGTCTATGGGTCCAGCTGTCCTTATAAGTATCCAAACTCCTGAAAGTAATATGCGCTTCTGGGTGTTCAAAAACATAGAAAAAATTAGAGACAGCATCCCTGGACTATTTAAAAAGGTGCCAAAATTTAACCCTGGACTTTTTAAGCCTTACTATTTCAAGCTCAACAGAATAGAAAGTAAATATTATACTGGCCTCCAACTGAGCCACGATCCAGGCGTCTCAATTGTGGCAATTGGCTCCTATTTTATTATAACTGGCTTTTTTATAACCTTTTTTTCCTCCCACAAAAGGCTATGGGTAAGGGTGGATGAGAAAGAAGGGAAGAGCAGAATATCTGTAGCAACTACGAGCAATAAAGATCCTGTTGGTCTAAAGCGTGAAACAGAACATCTCCTAAGCCATTTTAAAAACGAGTTAGGGTAGCATGATTATTAATACTACAATACTTAGTTGGGTAACCTTTATCTATTTTGGTTCAGCCATATTTTATATCTTCAGAACGGTCACAGGAAAAGAATTCTTCGGACCTCTTGCCTCATTTATTGCCCTTGCCGGGCTTATTGCTCAGACTTTTGGCTTAATCCTGAGATGGTTTGAGTCATACAAGATGGGAATTGGACATGCACCCCTTTCCAATCTTTATGAATCTCTCATCTTTTTTGCCTGGACCATAGTTCTGCTCTATCTGATTGTAGAATGGCGGATCAAGAGCAGGAACCTTGGTGCCTTTGTGATTCCCTTTGCATTCCTTTCTATGGCCTTTGCCTCCTTTTCGCCAAATGTCAACAGCAGGATACAGCCGTTGATTCCCGCTCTGCAAAGTAACTGGTTGATAAGCCATGTCATCACCTGCTTTTTTGGATATGCTGCATTTACCATAGCATGTGGCCTTGGATTCATGTATCTTTTAAAAGGATTGGAAAAAGAGCAGAGTTCAAGGCCTTTTTTGAGATTTTTACCAGGCAGAGAAGTCTTGGATGAGCTTACTTATCATAGTATTGTTATTGGCTTTATCTTTTTAACACTGGGAATTATCACCGGCTCTGTTTGGGCTTACTCTGCATGGGGATCATACTGGAGCTGGGACCCAAAGGAGACATGGTCTTTGGTAACATGGTTTATCTATGCTGCAATGCTTCATTCCAGATTTGTCAGTGGTTGGAGAGGAAAAAGGATGGCCATAATGAGCCTAATCGGCTTTGCCTCCGTGCTCTTCACCTATTTTGGTGTTAATTATCTTCCTGGTTTACATAGTTATTTTTAACAAGTTAGTTTGCTTCGATCATCCCGCTATGCGGGAGAATATTGGAATGATATAAATTAAATAATCTGCCACTAAAAGATTACTGATTTCCATTAGCTCTATAAACTACTATGATCAGATCTATTTTTATCTGGACATTCATTGGGATAATAAACACCTTTATCTGGGCACTGTTTGGGATCTTCTTATCCCTCTTTTCCGCTACTGGTAGGATTACACATTTCTACTGTGCTGCCCTATGGTCAAAGACTATTCTTTGGGGCTCCGGTGTTAAGGTGGAAATAAATGGGCTTGATGTAATAGATAAAGATAAGACCTATATCTATATTCCAAACCACCTAAGTGTTTTTGATATATTCGCCCTGTTGGCATATCTCCCGGTTGATTTTAAATTCATTCTTAAAAAAGAACTGATGCAGATTCCAGTCCTTGGCTGGGCAATGAGGAGAGCAAGATACATAGGTATTGACCGCTCCTCTCCGGCAAAGGCCAAACGCACCTTTAAACAGGCGGTAGATAGAATTAAGAGCGGGGCTTCAATAGTAATATTTGCCGAAGGCACTCGTAGCAAAAATGGGCATTTGCAGCCTTTAAAGCGAGGTGCCTTTTACCTTGCTATTGACTCAGGCGCTCCCATTATTCCAGTAGCTATCAAAGGCTCCTACAAGATTATGCCAAAGGGGACCTTCAAGATAAAAAAAGGATCAATAACAATTCAACTTGGCAGGCCTATTGAAACAATCCATTACAAAAGGCAAAATATGCCTGATCTTATAGAAAAGGTTACAGGGTGTTTGAAGTCAATGTTAGAAGAATAGAATTGATCTCCCCTATTCATTTAACAAACCTATCATCATTCTGGCATTGATAATAGCCTGACCTTTTCTATGATTATTAAAGAATATAAAAATTTTCTCAGTTTGCCCTGCTAATTTATTAATTTTAGGAAGCCAACCTTGAAGTTCGTCTTCACTATACAAATAATCGTATCTTTCTTTTGAATCCCCTGTATACCATTTCGAGCGATTGCGACCATGGAACCTGATATAGCCAATATCAGAAGTAGCCACCACAACCGGGGGAAGGAGACCTCTCAGAGGAGGTTCATCAACACAAACAAAACCAGCATTCAACTCCTTTAAGGTGGTATAAACCGAATCTCTTAACCATTCCCTTTGCCTGAACTCCACACATACTGGCATTGGGCTAAATTCCCTGATAAGTGATTCCAGATAAACCCTTGACTCCGGAGTATAATGAAAACTCTGGGGAAATTGTAAGAGTATAGCACCAAGCTTATTATTTTGTGAAAAGGGTATTATAGGATCCTTAAATTGAGGTAATATCTCAGGTATCGATTGATCTGTAATCTCATGAGTAAGTCCTTTAAAGGCCTTGATGACAAATTCAACTCTATGGCCTGATTTTTCTAACATCTGCCTGCATTGGGAGAGTTTTGGTATTCTGTAATATGAAAAATTTAGCTCAACTGTATTAAATTCCTGGCAGTAGAAGGACAAAAAATCAGATTGAGGGAGATGGATTGGGTAAAAAATATCCTTCCACTCATCATAAGAAAAACCAGATGTTCCAACCAAGATCTTTGCCATATTTCAAATAGAGGAAATCTAATTTTCGGTGATGTTAGTCACTCGTTGTTAGTTAAGGATCACTCACAGGATTGTGCCTTTAACAGGATAGTTCTGATGTCTTGTGGTATATCAATTGCCTTGAATTTCAAAAGATCTGAAACATCCAAACAGATCCTTTTTTCAAATCCCTCTACCATAAGGGCCCTGTCCGAGAGACGTGAGATATCATGTCTTAACAATATTGTTTTATCCGCAAGATCATCAATATAGGTGACAATCTCAATCCATTCATTGTATCTCCCTGGCAGATGATATCTACAACCAGTCTCTAAAAGACCGAATATAATTCCCCTTTCCTTCCATAGGCTCCCTAAGTAAGGTTCAGGGATTGAAAGAACACATGACCACTTGCATCTATCCACTCACAGTAGCAGGGATAAAAGACGATTCCAAGGGGATCAAGATCTCCCCACACTATTTGTCTTTTAACTGTACTCTTTTTCATAAGGTTAAAATTCAATCAAAGATGGCCTCAACAAATTCTCTTGGATTAAATATTTCAAAATCCTCAAGCCCCTCACCAGTGCATATAAATGAGATAGGAATGCGGAGATTCTGAGATATACCAATGACAACACCACCTTTGGCGGTTCCATCCAATTTAGTTAGAATAATATCTGTCACCCCGAGTGATTCAGCAAATACCTGGGCCTGGGCAATTGCATTTTGGCCAGTAGTAGCGTCAATGATAAGGGTAACTTGTTGGGGAGCCCCAGAAAGCTGCTGACCTGCAACCCTTTGAATTTTCTTCAGTTCTTCCATTAAGTTTAATTTAGTGTGAAGTCTACCAGCAGTATCAATAAAAACCCTATCTACTTTTCTGGCCTGAGCAGCAGTTAGTGCATCAAAAACAACTGCTGCAGGATCTGCTCCTCTTTTTTGATTAATTACCTCTGCACCTACGCGCTCTCCCCAAATCTGTAGTTGCTCAATGGCAGCAGCCCTGAATGTATCTGCTGCCACCATCATAACCCTTTCCCCCCGGGCTTGAAAATAATGAGACATTTTAGCAATGGTAGTTGTCTTTCCCACCCCGTTAATACCTACAAACATGGTTACATGTAAGATGCTAGGGGCTTTATCTGGTATATTCAAGGTAGAAAGGTCTTGGCTGGCCTCTAAAGAGGAAACAATTTCTTCTTTTAAAATGGCTTTTAACTGTCCTGGTTTGTTGAGAGATTCCTTTTCTATCCTCTGTTTTAACCCATCAATCAAATGCTGTGTTATCTCTACACCAATGTCAGAGGTAAAAAGAATCTCCTCGAGATCTTCTAACAGAGGTGGGTCGATTACCTTCTTACTGGTTAATAAGGTGTTCAGCCTGTCCGTTAATTTCCTTCTCGTCTTAAATAGCTTATTCCAGAGACTTCCAGCAGGGGCACTGCCATGAGCAGGTTCTGATCTATCCAAATGGGTCTTTGCCTCCTTTCGGGACCGTTGTCTGTTGTCAGTTGTCCGTCGAAAAGCGGATAACGGTGAACGTTCCCTATGCTACTGATAATCTTTCAGATCTACAGAAACAATTCTAGAAACATTACTTTTATCCATGGTCACACCATACAACCGAGCAGTCACTTCCATTGTCTTTCGATTATGGGTAACCATTACTACCTGGGATGATTTTTCAATCTCCCTTAAAAGATCATCAAACCGATCTGTATTGACCTCATCCAAGGGGGCATCAACCTCATCCATTATAATGAATGGGCTTGGCTTAATAAGGTAGATGGCAAACAGCAACGCCATAGCTGCCAAGGCCTTTTCCCCACCAGACAGAAGCCCCATATGAACCAATCTCTTTCCCGGGGGCTGCACTTCGACTAATACACCACTTTCTAATGGAGAACTTTCATCAATCAACCTTAAACGTGCCTTACCACCGTTAAATAGGATTGGAAAAACCTTCTTTAATTTCTCATCAACCTTCCCTAAGGTAATAAGAAACTTCTCCTTTGAAATCTTGTTAATTCTCCTAATGGCGCTAGAGAGAGAATCAATGGAGGAAAGTAGATCCTGCTGCTGTGCCTTTATAAATTCATACCTCTCTTTTAACTTCTCATACTCATTAATAGCCAGAAGGTTCACCTCTCCAATTCTTTCTTTAATACGTAGACAATCCTTAAGTTTTAGTTCATATTGAGCCTCTGAAATATCTTCCTCCAAATATCTCTTATAATCCCTTTGAAGGTTGAGTCTCATTTCTTCACTAACCTGGGATAAAATGCTCCTAAGCTTAAAATCTATCTCTGCCTCCTTTATCCTTGACTCGTAGATTTCTTCCCTTATCTTACTAACCCTTTCCCTTGAAAGAGCAGCCTTCTTCTCTTCTTCCCTTAATTCTTCCCTCAAAATCTCAAATTTTCTTTCAAGATCATTGACCTCCCTTTCAAGCCCTTTCTTTCTTTGATAAATGATGGTTAATTCTCCTTTTAACTTTGTCTCTCTGATTAAAGAACTCTGATATTGATCGCTATTTGAATTTATGTCTCCTTCTATCTTGCTGATCTTCGTCTCCATTTCACTTATGAATTGATCGAGCCTCTCCTTTTCCCTCACAAGACCTCTTTCTTCCTCTTTATTCTGGTTATGTCTGAGAAGCAACTGGGAGAGATTTTCTTTAGAATCATCAAGCGAATTTTCCAACTCTTCAACATGAAGTTCTTTTTCTGCAACTATAATTTGACCCCTTTCCTTCTCCTTAAAGCATCTTGACAGCCTTTCTTCAATATTAGCGAGATGAGAGCTCTTTTCCTCCTTATCCTTACTTAAAGATTCTAACTGGCTTACTATATATTGAGAGTGCTTTATGAGTTGTTCTGATTCATTTTCGAGGAGGAATATGTCTTTATCCATTCCTTCAATCCGTTGCATATAAGATGCCTTATCCCTTTCTAACTGACCAATGAGACCATTTATACCATCGAATTTTAAATCCAATTCCTCAAGGTTTGATTTCAAAACAGAAATGAGTTTTTCCCTATTTTTTATCTTAAGAGATAATTCCCTCTCCCTTCGCTTTCTTCCAAGTAAGTCTACAGAATCTTTTCCCAATCTCCCACCAATTATGATACCTCTTTTATCTACCAAATCACCTTCTGGGGTAACCAGAGTTTGTTTGCCTCTTCCATTGTTCCAAGCCGATAGAGCCTGAGAGAGGTTATCTACCAATGCTGCATTACTCAGGAAAGATTCTACCAACGGCCTAAATTTTTCTGACACAGAAATATGGTTTCTTAAAAGCCTAAGACCGTTGAGCTTAATTTTACCTTTAGCAATGGGTTTTTCTTCTTTAAACTCCTCAATAGGAAGAAAATAGCTTCTGCCCATATCTTTCGATCTCAAATATTCAACGGCCTCCCTGCCATCCTCCTGTCTAGCAACAATGACATATTGCAATCTTTCTGCTAAAACTGCCTCAACAGCCATCTCGAATTCTGGTTCAACTTGAATAAAATCTGCTACCACCCCTATAATCTTACCTTCTTTGATGTTCTTTTTCCCGTAAGAATTCATAATTGTCTGGACACCTGATTTATATCCTTCATAGTTTTCAATAAGGCCCCTGATGGTCTTTAATTGAGAACGAAACAGATTTATTTCTAACTCAGCTACTGAGCATTCAGATTCTTTTTCCCTTCTAACTTTCTCCAGCCCCTTTATTTTTATTCTCTGTTCCTCTATACTTTTCTCAATAGATCTTACCTGGATTAATGCCTTCTCCCTCCTTTCCTTTTTTTCTCCCAACAAAAGAGATGGTTTTTCAAGCTTCTTTGCAATCTCTCTGGACTCCTCCTTCAGCTCATGTTTTCTGATCTCTAACTGATTGATCATCTCTTCGAGGTTATTTATTTCACCTCTCAGGCTTGCCTCGTTAGTGGCTAACTCAATTAAATGAGACTTTTCTTTTTTCAACTCATCTTTCATTCTGTTCAATGTTTGCCTTTCATCTTTGAAAGCAGAATCATAATGAGAATAAAGGGATGAGATTTCCTTGATCGATTTTTGTAATTCGTTAACCCTGGAGTTAATTGTTTTAATTTCAGATTGAAATTCCATTAATTTTTCACTGATTTCCTCTTTCTCTTCCTTCAACCTGATACAGTTAAGGCTAAATCTTTCCTTATCAGCCGACAAATGTCTTAGTGTATCCTCATTATTTCTGCGTTCTTCCCTAAGAGAAAAAACTGATTCCCTAATAGCAGATAAGACCTTTTCTTTCTCTATTATCGCCAAATTCTTAGTTTCAATAGCCTTCTCAGATTCAGAGAAAAGTGCCTCCAATTCTTTCTCCTTATCTATCAGATCATCAATAATCTTCCCCCTCTTTGCCTTCTCTGTTTGCAATTCACTATACTTATAGGCATGCAAAACAAGCTTCAAGCGATGAATCTCAGAGCTTACCTCTTTGAACCTTCTAGCCTTCCGGGCCTGCCTCTTTAGAGAATTCATCTCTCTTTTAATCTCAACGAGAAGATCTTCTACCCTCCTAAGATTTTCTTTTGTTAACGATACCTTTCTTAAAGACTCTTCTCTCCTAACCTTGTATTTAGTAATGCCAGCTGCCTCCTCCAAAAGAAATCTTGTTTCTTCCGGTTTTTGCTCTATTATTGTACCTATCTCTCCTTGGGCAATAATAGCATATGATCTATTCCCCAATCCGGTACCCATAAATAAATCATTGATATCCTTTAATCTACATGTTGAATTATTGATCAGATATTCACTTTCACCAGACCTGTAGAGCCGCCTGCAAATGGATATCTCGCTGGTATCATGGAATTCCTCAGCATCTTCAAGTGTCAGGGTTACCTCTGCCATACCCAAGGCCTTTAAAGGACCTGCCCCTGAAAAAATCATGTCTTCCATCTGGCGACCACGTAGCTGCTTAGGGCTTTGTTCACCCATAACCCACCTTATGGCATCAACTATATTGCTTTTACCGCACCCATTAGGTCCAACAAATGCACTGATTCCAGGAGAAAATTGGATGTCTAATTTATCCATAAAAGACTTAAAACCTTGAATAGAAAGCTTCTTTATTTTCATTTTTATCTATCTCCCTGCCAATTAAATTTTTTTATAGCAGACATTAGGATAAATGTAAAGATAAAAATACTATATAATGTATATTTATTGTTGACTGATGCAATATATTGTGTATAATTATAATAGGCAAAAGATCTTGACATAATCTTGTTTAACTATTTAATATAACAATAATTATTTCTATCAGTGATAAGGCCAAGGGGGTATCACGAGCTTTTCAATGCGTATCAAGACTGTAGCAGGCCAAATTGCCATTTTCCTTACATTCCTGATTGCTTTTCCCTGCTTATCTGCATCTTTTGTTCAAGGGAAAGAAAAAGACACATTTTCTATCTCTTTAGTTCAGCAGGCCAAGGTTAAAAAAATGGAAGGGAGGGAGGTTGTTTGTGAGACATATAAGGTAAAAGACGGCGATTACATCTGGAAACTTCTGCGCCAGAGAGGGCTACTCAAAAGACCAGATCTTGATGAGCTCATTTCTTTATTAAAAAGCATGAATAAATCTTTAACAAATCTTGACCTTATTCATCCGGGACAAACAATATTAATTCCACTCAATATAACACCAATTAGAGGAGATGCAGAAAAAGAAATATTTTTCCAGAAATCAATAATGGGTATCTCCTCATTGGAAGATGTGAATTTTGAGAATTATGTGGTTAAGCCTGGTGATAGCTTAACAATGGTTGTCCATGGAAAGTATAAAATACCGCCAAAATATCTTTATTATGAATATCTAAACCTAGTCCAGAAATTTAATCCTACCCTAAACAATCCTGATATTATCTATCCAGATCAGGTTATCAGGCTTCCCATTTTTTCTCCAGAGATAGTCAGGATGCCTATTAGGGTTACAAAGGAAAAGATAGCTTTAAAGAAGACTGAGATCACCCCATCTGAAGATACTGAGCAAACTATTTCTTTAAGACAGAAGCTTAGGGATATCTTCAATCAAATGGACGAAGAATGGATTGATACTGGTAAGCAGTTTATTCCCCTGAAGGCAGGTGGCCAGATACAACTAAAGGCCGACTCTTTCCCTGTCTTAAATTTACAGAGTGGCATACGATTGATTATTGACCTAAAAAATGAGCTTCCGGAAGACATCAGCCAGTTAATTTTAGCCGATTGGGAAGATTATAGAATTGTGCATCTGTCCACTGATGATGACTTTAAAACTACTATGGATAAAATCCTTGCAGTCAGTAACTATTATAAGATTCTTAAATCTGGAGAGCAATTCAAGATAAAAAGTGGGGATATAGGTATTTCCATAGCTGGCGACTGGGTTATTATTCCACATAGAGGCGAGAAAAATATCCCGGAGAAAATAGCAGTAATCAGCTTTATTAATAATCCTTCCGAACAGACACCAATGGTGATAAGGACATATCTCGAGAAATTAGGGATAAAGATAATTGACTATTCGGGTCTTCCTGTCCCAAAAGATATGGCAGATGACATCCCCATTGAAAAGAAGATAAGCATTGAAAAAAATATAGATTTCCCTTTACCCACTCTTCTATTAAACCTTGCTGGACA
>JAUWZC010000006.1 GCA_030615565.1 Desulfobacteraceae bacterium
AGCAGTTGGAGCCTCATACTTGATTACGGTATTGCGGAGCGCTTTTAAGGCTTCAGAAGGATCTTCAGAATATGGTATGATTTTTAAGACTGGTTTACCACGATCAGTTATGATTAATGCCTTCCCTTTTTGTTGCACCTCTCTAAAATACTTCAATGCATTGGGCTTGAATTTTGATTTGGATATAACCTCCTCCATATTAAAACTCCTTATCTTTAGACAAGCCCGCCCTGGCGCGATGTAAGAAGTTTCGTTTAAGTATTGTTATTAACTATTAAATAACTGCTTCAGTCAACGAACTCCTTTACCCAGGTCTGGGCCAGGGATAGACCTGCCCGCCATGCGAGCCCGCAAGGCGAGGCGGGCGGGCAGGATGTTCAGGCCTTCGACAGGCGGCACGACGCGAGCTCGCCGACACGTCTCAGGCCCCGAGACATGTCGACGAGCTCATGTCGAGTCGCTTAGTCGAGGGGATATAAAAAATATAAAAAAGCTTGGCTATCCTGTACAAGAGAACTTCAGCTGCGGTTAAGTTCATTATATAGGACATCCCACTTTGGACGCAGACCCGCCTGCCGGATGGCGGGCAGGTTAACGCAGAATTTTTGGATTAATAAATAAAAAATTATTATCTGCATTTATCTGCCCGCCCTGGTGCGACATGAATTAAGTATTATATTGTCGCTATAATAATTCCGAAGCGTAGGCTATAGAATTAAGTCCTTGATTACCAGGTCTGGGCCAGGGCGAATACCTGCCCGACGGCTGGCAGGCGGGTCTGCGTCCTAAGTTCAATTCACAGAAAATTGAAATGACATGGTCATGATACCATAGTCACTTAAAAAGTCAATGAAAAATCAAGGGAATGATTAGCTTTTTACCGCCGCCCTTTAATGCCCCACCCGGGAGGGTGGGGATGGAGGCGGCTAATGAATTATTTCCTTTTTTCAAGCCCCGCCCGGAAGGGCGGGGTCGTTGACTTTCCTTTCGCCTTTAGCTTTATGTTTTCAGTAGTTGCCTAGAAACACTCAATGTAGTTGAAAGGTTTTAATATAAGAATAAAAATGAACTACCTCGCAGCCCCGCTCAGCTCCGACAAGCGACAAGGTATCAAAACCAAACAATGTAACGCAGCAAGCTGCGGGGAATTAACCCTTGTCCGCCTATATTTGGCGGATTAAAACAGTGCCTCGGCAGTCAACTGACCTGGGGATTGTGTAGAATTGTGTTAGCTGGTTAGAGTACTTGAGAAGAATGGATCTAAAATTGAGAAAGGGAAAGGATCTGTAAAATTATCGTTGAGATGCTTCAAGGATTGTCAAACCCACCAATAGATCGTCTCTATAATCAATAATTATCCTATCATCTCGCATTTCACTACATGTTGATTTTGGTTTTTCTTCAAAGTGAAGATATAGTACATCAGCTTCTTTATCGTAATCCAGCCACATTTTCGTCTTTGGCAATTTTATGAAGTTCGTTATTGCTCTAAGCAAGTAATCGATGCTTCTTTCTTCTAAGTGTTCTGTGACCATATAATCATCTTTCTGTTATACTTTTCCGCAAGCGATATTCAGTATCCAGTAACAAGCATCCAGCACCAATTCTGATCAGTCTGCCAATTTCAAACTTGCAAGGAAAGAATCCGGGCTCATAACAGGAATATCTGATTTTTTATAATCTTTAATATTTCTTGTTATGATGAAGTCAGCGTTGACTTGTTTTGCTGCTGCATACTGGACGGCGTCTTCAAAGTCTTTGAAGTCTGGCTTGAGAGCCAATAATAGGGTGGATTTATCGACTGGTGCAATCTTGAAAACAGACAGTAAATCCCTTACGCATTCCTCAGCAAATTTCTTGTCCTTTACCTTCCTTATGAGATAGAAAAGGGTCGTGATTGCATGGGATGCCAAGTAGGCTCGGATATGTTTATTTTCAACTTTCGCCCATAGATTTGCTGCTGGAGCAAAAAAGGGTTCTCTTCTGGCAAGAACATCCAAAATGACATCTATATCAATAAGTATGCTTTTCACAGGTACTTGTTTTTGATATGGCTGTGATAGTCATGTATCAGGGCTCCTTCTTTTTCTAAAATCCCGGCCAGTTTTTTTAAGACGGGAGGCATTTTATTGGGTAGTTGTTTCGATTTTGTAAGTAATATGAAAAAAGTTGAAACAACGTGAGAAACGGATAAGCCATGAGCTTCTGCCCATTCCTTAGCAGCTTTAATAGTTTCGTCTTTTACACTTAATGTGAGTTTTCCCATAGCATTAAACCTCTAAAGTTATACTTAATAAAAAAATAATTTATTACGTATTAAAAGTCAAATGATAAAGAGATATCAGCATTCAGCTTTCAGCTTTCTTTCGCTTTCTGCCTCAAACAAATAGGTCCTATAATGTAACAATACTTCTTTCGAGCTATGAGCTATCAACTATGCCTGCCCCGTTAAATTTTTCGCAGAAAAAAAGCGGAGCGGATTTAACTGGGGAGCTAATTTTCCTTTGGCCTTTAGCATTTTACCTAATGACCGGCCTGCCAAGCCCATACGCTATTGGCAAAGCATTTCTTAAACAATTCACTGCTTCAAATGAGGTAATCCTTTATACTCCAGTAAGTCCTTGACAAATATTACGCTGAAAACTACATTGTTAACTGTCGTATGTAATGATCACTTAAACTTAAATATCGACTATTTAAAACCTACCTTACATATAACTGTGTTAGCCGACAATTTACAAACAGGAGGTGTACATGAATATAGCTAAGGAAGAAGTTCGGAGAATGCTTGACCAAATTCCGGATGATGCATCATTTGAAGATATCCAGTACCACATCTACGTTTGTCAAAAGATCGAACGCGGGCTGAGAGATATTGAAGAAGGGCGCATTATTAGTCAAAAAGATATTGAGCGCCGGATGTCCACATGGCTCGAAAGGGAAAATGGACCGAAATAGCTTGGAGTGATCTTGTAGAGGTTTTTGAATACATTGCCAAGGATTCTCACTGCTATGCAGCGGGGTTTGTTAGCGAGGTGCGCGATGCAGCTCTCTATTTATCCTATAGAATTACACTTTCTAAAGCGCCAACCACTTTCGCAAGGAATCTCCCAGGCTTTCAGTATCAGGACCAGATAGTTTCCCAACTTTTTTAACAATCAAGCTCCTGTTTACAGTATAAATTCCACGCTTAACTGCTGTGACCACATTGAGCCCTGCTCCTGTCGAGTCTGCCAGCACAAACTCACCCGATAAAAGGGAAACCGTTTTGCTTGTTAAAGGGACAACAAATACATCTTCAGAAGAATGTGGATCACTAACGACAACCGCAGGCCTGACCTTTGAATTTGACAAATCGGTAAATGGATAACGGACTAAAATCACATCATTTTTTGAGTAACTGTGCGTATACATTATCCTCTGTGTTATTCCAGATTTTATCCAGAGATATCTGGCTTGTATTTTGCCAAAACTCCAATTCGTCTTTGTTAGTTAACAAGGTAACCAAAACCTTTGTCCCTTCACGAATGTCCACTTTTTCCAAAAGCTCAATTTTCTTGTCTCGGACAATTGCCCATAGGGTACTTAACATCTTTTTTAATCTCCTGTACTTTTATAATAATTATTTTTTAATTCTATAGCTCTGTTTCTATTATGTCAATCCTATAAATCCTATCCTATAAATCCCTGTCCCAGAACTGGTCTCTTGTGTTAATGATAAGGGACTGTTTCCTAAGTGCTTCGATTCGCAAATACTATAACTTATTCTAATGAGTATAATCTTTGCGGTTACTCACTCAGCACTTAGTCCCGCCCTCGGCCATGAGCTCGGGCCGAATGGAGTAAATAAATACGTCATCGAATTTATGAATCGAGGGACTAAGCAATGAACCCAGGTCTTGAGTTCAAAATGTGGTTAGTCTCGCCTCCCGATCCCGTCTCGGTCTCGGGACGGGGAGGGTGGGCCTGTCTGAAATTCTTAGCAGTATCTAGTTTCCAGTTTCTAGTTTCTAGTTTCAAGTTTCAATTATCAAGTATTTCTTTTCCACAAAGTAGTAAAAAATTACACATTTTTTAGCATATTATTACATACTCCCTTCACTCCTCTCCCATAGCCTTCCATTCATGCCAAAATTGTGAAGATAATGATTACCTAACTCATTGATATTTCTATAAAAATATTTTTATATTTTTTGCCCCCCTATTCCCTCCAACTTGGCACACCCATTGCTCCAGTAAATAATCGTAATGATATGTTCAATCGATTTAACTATTTAACAAATCAACTACTCAACCATTTAACGAAAAGTAAAGGAGGTGATTAAAAAAACCATTTATCTAATCAACCCCAGTTAAATCAAGTAAGTCATTTAACGGGGCAAGTCATTTAACAATTTAACTAAAAATTAGGAGGCATTATGTTAAAAAAGTTACCAAAAATTTTAGTATTTTTATGTGCAATGTTATTGTTTTTTGGGGTTGCTGGGATTGCCACCGCCACTCCATTTACATTTCTTACGGGAGAGTCAATTATTGACACCAGTGGTACAGGAGATCCAGGATTAGAGATGTGGGCAACTGTGTATAGTACAGCGAACAACTTAGAGTTTACGTTAGCAGAAGGGATGTCTACAACTTTCCTTTTTGCCCAGGTAGGAACCTATGAGACTGCGGTCCTAGATGATGACTTAATTCCTGGCGATATTACTGCTAATCTTGGTTTTGATATCCCTGCTTTGGAAGCAACAATTGGGGGAACCTCTGTTGGATATATAGACGATGAAGTAATTGAATTTACATGTATCTTTGATTACTGGCAGGGGTGGAACCTGACTTGGGAACCTGAAAAGACGTACAGTTTTGGTAATGGTGGTGTGTTTACCGTTGATTTGACCGATGCGAGTTTTGTAATTGGGCATTCGTTTGGACCTGACGGCGAACTCGGTGATGCCTATGCAAATGTTTATGCTACCGTCACTTTGGACAAAGCACCTTCTCCCACCCCTGAACCAGCTACTATGCTTTTGTTTGGCGCTGGTCTAATTGGCCTGACTGTGCTTGGACGGAAGAAGTTCTTTAAACGAGGATAATGGAAAAAGGAGAAAGGGCAGGTGTGAAGCCTTACCCTTTCTCCTTTATATTTTCTATACAACAATATTCCATTATTCCAATATTCCTAACTAGAGTCCTTTCCCATGACTGCAACTCTAAAACACTTCATGAATCCTCTTCATATTTACTGTAGGCTGAGGAACATCGCCATGGCAAAGGGTCCGGCCGGTTTTTTGTGTCGAATCTACGAGCGGGCAATATTTAGGTATTTAGGGAATAGCTAATTAAGGTTGCGTTAAACGGTTGAGGTTACGCAGCTCGCATCGGGAGTCGTAGAACGGTTGTGGATAAGGATAAAAAGCCAATAAAGAATTTTCAGGATTTAGATGTGTATCAAGGCTCCTATAAAGCAATGCTTTCAGTGTTCAAGCATATTTTGCCGAAACTGCCAAAGGAAGAGGAATATGATTTAAAAGATCAACTTCGCCGTTCAGCCAAAGCTATTCCAAGATTAATAGCTGAAGGACACTCTAAAAGGCACCAAAAGAAAGGGTTTCAAAAATACCTTGACGATGCAATGGCAGAATCAAATGAAACCATAGTTTCTATAAGCCAGGCTAAAGATATTTATCCAGGCTATGTTAACATTGATGTATGTAACAAACTGATTGATATGTATGATAAAGCGAGTCGCCAATTATATAATTTATCGCTTGCTTGGACTAAATTCGGCCAGCGCAAGGAAAAACCCAACCGAGAAACGATAGACGAAACGAGCAGCGCAGCCGAATAACTAATGACAGATAAATTAAATCCTTATCTTGAGACACTATGTAGCTATCTATTATGAGCTCTATTAGAAAACAGGAGTTAGAATGATGATCCAGGAATTAGCTGAGAAACGGTCCGAATTCAGGTTTCCTGTTGTTGTCCCTGTTGAATATTTCAAGCCTGATGAATCAGGCATATCGAGTTATTCTTTAGATCTTAGTAAAAGCGGAACATTTATTTCCTCAGATGTTCCTCTAAGCATTGGAAGCAGATTTGACATAAACCTTACTATCCCTTTTAATGACGAATCTTCCAAAATGTTCCGAAAGGAAGGAACAGTGATATGGGATAAGGTGCAGCCCTTTAAGAGCAAAAGAAATGGAATGGGCGTTCAGTTTATTGAACCTCTGCCAGAAAGCCTATTATTAAAGGCATTAGCTAATAACATTAAAAAATTAATAAAGGAAACTGAGTCAAAAAAAGCATTAGAGAAAAGGGTTGAGAAACTGGAGACAGAATTAGAGGAAATAAAAAGGTTGGCTGCTTTAGGCCGGTGCGTAGAAAAGATTCTTTTTGACGTATCAAACCCGATATTGACACTATCTGGAACATTAGAAATTATTAAAACAAAAATGCTTAAACACAAAAAAATGCTTGAAGAGCATGATGAGATTAATCAAGAAGAGTGTAAAAAGCATATCAAAGAGTTTAACGATTATTGTAAAAAGATTGATCAAATACTTAAGGATTACAAGATAATATCAGAATTGGCACATATAGTAGGAAATGATAGAGAAACTCTTGAAAGAAGGCTCATGCAAAGATATCAGTAAGGGTTGATCGGCCCAGTGAAATACGCCCCAGTTAAATAAAACTAAACAACATTTAACGGGGTAAACTTTGCTATTGCTTACGCAAATTTCACGGGCTAAATTTCCCGATAAAATCGGGATTTAGGCCTGCCCGCCGGATGTCAGGCGGGGTTAATTTCCTTTCGTTAATCTTGGTCGTATAATTTTGCAGACCTGCCAGCATGTATTTTACCGAATAAGATCCCACCCCAAAAACGTCTCAACTATTAATTAATCAAAAGCTCCTAAAGTGGCCTAAACAAGAGACTAACTCTTTTTATGAAGATATATTCTATAAAGTGGTAAATAATTACATAAAAAATGGTAAATATTTTACCACTTTCTTATCATCTAAACTATACCACAGATTTCAAAACTAAAAAATCAATTTAATTCCGTAAGTTATAGAGTATTATTTTTTAATTATTAATGGTATAGGAGTTGCAAAACTTAATAATGTTATTCTAATCTAAAGAGAAAAAGAAGATCGTACAATTTATCCCGCAGCGAAGGTAGCATGGATTTCAAGTCAATGACCCCGCCCTTCCGGGCGGGCCTTGAAAAAGGAAATAATTCAATTTCCGCCTCCACCCCCACCCTCCCGGGTGGGGCATTTAAGGGCGGCGGTAAAAAGACAAAGTAAACGAAAAAGAGGGGAAGTGAAAATGAATCTCGTTAGTTTTTTTAAATTGAAAAAAAGTTGTATCATCAGAGTATTTTTCTTTGCGCTTTTTTGTGCTTTTACTTTTTTGCTATGCCCATTATCAAGCGCGCAAGCAGCAATCTTGTATGTGGATAAAGATGCCACTGGCTTGAATAACGGAACGTCTTGGGGAGATGCCTATAATGACTTACAGCTTGCCCTGGCCGCTGCCCAGGCTGATGATGAGATCTGGGTGGCCGAGGGGACGTACAAGCCCACGGCCGGGACAGCCCGGACAGCAACACTTCAGTTGAAATCAGGTGTAGCCCTGTACGGAGGTTTTAATGGAACAGAGACTTCCCGGTACCAGCGTGACTGGACAGCGAACGTCACGATCTTAAGTGGGGATATCAATGGTGATGATAATGGTTTCCAGAATAACGATGAGAACGTTTACCATGTTGTGACAGGTGCTGACAATGCCATCATTGACGGATTTGCCATCACGGCTGGGAATACATTTGGATCATCTGATCCTGATGACGAGTATTATACGTGTGGCGGCGGGATTTACAATTTTTTCTCTTCCCCAACCATCACCAACTGCATCATCTCGGGGAATGTAGCAGAAAGCGGCGGAGGGATTTTCAACTATTCCTCCTCCCCAACCATCACCAACTGCATCATCTCGTGGAATGGAGCAGACTATGACGCTACGTCAACCATGGCCACCGGCAACGGCGGCGGAATTTGGAACGGTTCCTCCTCCCCAACCATCACCAACTGCACCATCACTGGGAATAGGGCACGGGGAGTTGGGGGTGGGATTTTGAGCTTTTTGGAATCCATAAACGTAACAATAACCAATTCCATCATATGGGGGAATACAGCAGGTACTTTTGGACCTGATGTTTGGGTCACCATTGACTCTACATTTAACGATGATTACTGTTGTGTGGGGGTAGGCTTTAGTGGTAGTGGGGACCACACTATTGTGGATGACCCTGAATTTGTGGATCCCGGTTCTTGGAACAACAATGGAACACCTACTGATCTCACGGACGACATCTGGGTAAATGGAGACTACCATCTCGTGTCAAGCCTTGTTCCCGAGAACACATCGCCTTGCATCGACGCGGGCGACAACGATGCCCCCAGCCTTCCCACAGAAGACCTTGACGAGTATCCCCGGATACTCGATGGAGACGAGGATGATACAGCCACAGTTGATATGGGAGCATATGAGTATCATTCCTCTTTTTACTTCACGGTAACTGGAACTGCCACCATGACCGCTGGTGGCTTTCAGGAGATTACAATCAGGGCCTATGAGCAAAATGGCCAGCCGGACACGAACTATAGCGGCTCTAAGAGCTTAACCTTCTCAGGTGCCAATCCCTCACCTAATGCAACAAGCCCTACCTGCAATGACATTGCTTTTGGCTTAGATACTTCAATTACCTTCTCTGCTGGTGTAGGCACCTGTACAATGAAATTATACAAGGCAGAAGTTGCCCACATAAAGGCCACCCAAAGCTCCATTTCCACCTCAAATGCTAATGATCTAGATCTAACCGTTAACCCTGGTGCAGCCGATAACCTCAACTTTGACCAGCAGCCTGCCAATACCGTGGCAGGCGTCACCATTGCCCCGGCAGTTATCGTAGAGGTAAGGGACGACTGGGACAATGTCCGTACCTCTGACAATAGCACCAGTGTAGCAATAGCCATAAATAATAATCCAGGATCAGGGACCCTATCCGGCACTACCCCCCAGACTGCATCCAGCGGTATTGCTACCTTTAATGACTTGAGCATAGATAAGACTGGAGATGGCTATACCTTAGATGCCACCGCAGCCGAACTTACTTTAGCCACCTCTGTCGACTTTGATATAACTGCATCTGCTACCAGCTACCTCAGGGTAACAGGCACTGGTACCATGACCGCTGGCACAGAGAATGAGCTCACCATCACCGCCTATGACACCTATGACAATGTGGCTGAAGGCTATAGCGGGAATAAGACATTAACCTTCACAGGTCCAGCCAATGCCCCTGACGGAACTCCGCCCACGGTAGAAGGCTCAGGTATTAGCTCAGTCATTGTCCATTTTACCAATGGTGTCTCTGATAGCAATGATGCCACCCTGATCGCCTATAGGGCAGAGACCACCACGGTGGATGTAAGTGATGGCTCAATCAACTCTACCGGTGATCCATCCTATGATCTAGATCTAACGGTCTCAGCAGCCACCAAGAATAAACTCCTCTGGGTTACCCAGCCATCAAGTCCAGTTGAGGCTGGTGTAACCTGGAATGCCTTTAGCATTGAGATAACCGACCAATATGGAAATAGAACCTCTGATAGTGATAATGTTATGGTCAGCCCTTCAGCTGGCTCATTTGGTGGAGCCTCTATCAAGGCAACCTCAGGAGGCCTAGTAACCTTTGATGATATTACCTATCATAGTACCGCTGCTGTCACCATTACGGTAACAGGTGCAGCCACTGGACTTACAGCTACCCCTGCGTCTAATGATGTGGAGGTAATTTTTGGTGACAGCGATAGCGATGGCATGCTCGACACCTGGGAAATCAATTATTTTGGAAACCTCCTCCATGACGGCACAGCCGACGGTGATAACGATGGTTTGAGTGATCTAGAAGAATATCAAAATAATACCAATCCTACAGAGGGAGATACAGAAAACGACGGTATGCCTGATGGGTGGGAGGTAACCTATGGGCTAAATCCGTTGGAAAATGATGCAGGTGAAGATGCAGACAATGATGATTACTCCAATTTGCAAGAATATCTGTCCGGCACAGATCCGAGTGATCCAAACTCAGTACCACAACCCCCAATAACCGATGCAGGGCCTGATCAGACCGTGGATGAAGGTGTCACAGTCACTTTATATGGCTCTAACTCCACAGACATTGATGATGGTATTGCCTCTTACCTGTGGGAACAACCAGGAGGAACAATTACTCTGCCTGATCCAACAGCAGTTCAACCGATTTTTGTTGCCCCAGAAGTCGGAGTAGAGGGAGAATCACTGACCTTCAAGTTGACTGTTACTGATAACGGAGGGCTGAAGTCTACAGATACCTGTATTGTAAATGTAATTGATACCGACGGAGTGGACGTAAATCATCCACCCACAGCAGATGCAGGCCCTGATCAAACAGTGGATGAGAATGCTGCAGAAGTAAAGTTGAATGGCACTGGTTCAAGTGATCCGGATGGGGATGATATCTATTACGAGTGGGCTCAGATTGGTGGAACTTCTGTAATACTATTTAACCCCACTGAGGATTATCCGACCTTTGTTCCCCCAGATGTCGAAGTAGAAGGAGAATCACTAATTTTCGAGTTGACCGTTACTGATGACGAGATCGAGGGCCTGAAATCCACTGATGTGTGTATTGTAAATGTAATCGATTCAACAGGCGTAAACAATCCACCCACGGCAGATGCGGGGCCTGATCAAACAATAAAAGAAGGTGAAACTGTCACACTAGATGGCACAAATTCAGATGATCCAGATACAGGTGATAATATTGCCTCTTACCTGTGGAAACAGACAGGCGGAATCCCTGTAACCCTATCTGACACCACTTACACAATGCCGACATTTGTTACTCCACCAGTAGATATAACTGGAACAACACTGACCTTTCAACTCACAGTCACAGACAATGGAAGTCTTGAGAGCAGTGATGAAGTTTCCATAACAATAGATGATAATGGTATAACTGATTTTCCAGAGGATGTAATAACCACGACATCGTCAACAAACAAGAGTATCGGTATTAAAGTGGATAGCGGTGGGGATTTGGTAAGTTTAGAGGTTATCGATCCTTTAACTATTTCAGATACTACCAATAGGCCGGAGGATTTGATTTATGGTTTGATTTATATGCAAATCAAGTGTCATGCCGTAAGTGGTACTGCTATTGTCACAATTTATCTACCTGATCCAGCACCACAAGGGTATAAATGGTATAAGTATGGTCCAAACAAGGGCTGGTACGATTATAGCAACTATGCTGCCTTTAATCTCGACAGGAGGCAGGTTACCCTTACCCTTATAGATGGTGGTATAGGCGACGATGATGGTGTTGCAAATGGAATGATCTTTGATCCTTCTGGCCTGGGTACAGCTCCAACGACCTCTGCTCCTCCACCAAGTGGTGGTGGTGGCTGCTTTATAGCCACAGCGGCTTATGGCTCACTGATGGAGCCCCACGTGAAGGTGCTGCGTGAATTACGCGACCATTTCCTGCTTACCAACCCTGTGGGTAAGGCTTTCGTTGACCTTTACTATACCTATTCCCCACCTGTGGCTGACTTCATTACCAGTCATGATACCCTGCGGGCATTAGTGCGCTGGAGCCTGCTACCGCTGGTGAGCATTAGCTGGATAGCGTTGAACCTTGGCCCCACTGCCACGATAGCGCTCGCATTCTTGCTTCTGGTTCTGATAGGTGCCACTATGATAGTTTTGTTTAGAAAAATGGGGCTTCAAGAGAATAGGACTTAAGGCGGCATAAAGTCATGAATAAGAAAAGGGTGGGACTATTTTCCCGCCCTTTTTGTTTTAGTGCCTGATCGAAAAACTGATGGGGTAGCTGACCAGCCTTTCCGAGAAGGGGCTTTCTTTACTCATGCTCTCGAGATCTGGCCAAACGCTGCAATGTTTCTATATCGTCCCTGACAAGCGCTTCCTTCTTGGCACGAGACCAGCGCTTGATTTGCGCTTCACGTCTCCGTGCATCCGCAAAGGTTGCCCATCCTTCAGAATAGACAAGTTCAACTGGCGGATCTAGCCTGGTGGTTCGGCATGCATGTCCGGAATAATGTTCCTCGATTCTACGGTCGAGGTCAGTTGTAGATCCAGCGTACAATTGGCCTGATTTCAAACGGAGAATGTAAAGCCAGGAGGGCATGATTGTGTTTCCTATTATGGTAAAAGGAAATTAAGTCTAATAACTAAATGTCCTTTCGCCTCGTTCTTCACTGCATTCCGGACAGCTCAAGGCCATTCGACGCGAAAAGGTCTATCTATTCAGAAAATTATTGGCCATAGGCCATGAGTCACTCGGCAGGACTCGGGACCCTGAGATAACCGAAGGGCAAGAAAAGGGTGTCATCGCATGCTGGTCACCCTTTTCGCATCGAAATGGCTCCCCGGGATCCCGACATATTGGGAGAGTGGGTGGTAAAGGATATTATTATCTTGACTTAATTCCTGGTATGATACATGGTATTACTAGGAGGTGCATCATGAATAAGGCTAAAATTGCGGTTACACTAGATCAAAATATCGTTGAACTTCTCGACAGATTTGTTAAGGAAAATATTTTTACAAATCGTAGTCGAGCGATCCAGGAAGCGGTTCAAGAAAAGCTTGAACGGATGGAGCGTGGTCGATTGGCAAGAGAATGCGCAAAACTTGATCCAGTCTTTGAAAAAGCGATGGCTGAGGAAGGTCTGTCTGAGGATACGAGCGAATGGCCCGAATATTAAGAGGTGAGATTCGTTGGGCCGATTTAAACCCTGTGCGAGGTCGTGAGCAAGCAGGTTTGAGACCTGTTTTAATTCTAAGCCATGATATTTTTAATGAGCGCTCTGGTACAGTCATAGCAATGGCTATTACAAGTCAATTTCAACGTGCAGGCTTTCCACTGATTCTTAAGCTAAAATCTGGTAATTTGCCGAGGCAGTCATGGATTAAGATTAGTCAAATTCGAACGTTATCGGTTGAGAGAATTGGTAAAAGAATTGGCAAGGTATCTCCAGAAGAATTAATTCAGGTTGTTGAAGGTCTAAACGAAATAATTGGAACCTAGCAAATCATTACAATGGGCGTTACACACCGTCGCTCAATTTAGGAATTAGCCTACTTTTTAATACAATTTTTTTTACCACTGAACCATAAGTTTTTCTCTATAATCTTCGTTGATCAAGCCTTTGATAGCTTTTCAATCTCTCGAATAATTACAGAAAGATTGGTAAATTCTCAATAAGTGAGGGGAATAACTATGGCTCACCGGGATCCCGAAACATCGGTAGAGTTGGTGGTGAAAAGGGTATTATTATCTTGTCATTTTTAGAATGTAATTGCAAAATATCAAGGTATTTTGCAATTAAAGGCTGGAAAGATTAGAAAAGGCATCACGACGAAGATTTAAAAATTATTTGACATTCCCTATCCTTAGTATAATGCAGCAAAAATAGCAAAGATGGCACATAATCACTATAATTGTAAAGAGTGGGTGCCGTATACATAAACCTATTTACAAATTTATTGTATAAAATTATTATACATTAAAAAACATATTAGGAGAACACAATGGGATTTGTTCGTATAAATATTAGTCTTCCCACAGACACTTTTACAGAACTCTCCATGGAAGTCGAGTCCAGAAAAAGGAGCCGATTTATTACATCAGCTGTCAAGCGTTTACTAAAAGAGAAAAAGGCTCAGAGGCTTGCCCAAGAATATAAAGAAGCAGCAGAAGATATCAGAAAAACCAACCAGGATCTTGAAGGAGTTCTATACGATGGCCTTAGTTAAGCGAGGAGTACATCCTGAATTGTAAATTGGACCCCTCTTTGCTCAGGATTTTGAGGGTGTCTAAAAGCAATCCCTTCGACATGCTCAGGGCGAGCCCCCTTCGACAGGCTCAGGGTAAATACTTCGACATGCTCAGGTCATGCTCACCTACCTTTTCCTATTTTTCGAGAGGTCCCGCAACTTGATCAAGTCACCGGACGCGAGTGCTTCCTTCTTGGATCTAGACCATCGTTTAATTTGGGCTTCGCGACGGCGGGCTTCGACGAAGGTCTCAAATTCTTCAGAGTATAGAAGATCAACAGAGGGATCTAGTTGGGTGGTTCGAGAGCCATTGCCAGAGCGATGATCTTTATAGCGTTGATCCAGATCTGTGGTTACGCCGATGTAGAGAGCGCCAGATTTGAGTCGGAGGATATATAACCAAGCAGGCATAGGCTTTACTCTAATGAAAGATTGGCCCTTCGACAAGACCTTCGCTAAGCTCTTCGACAAGCCCTTCGACAAGCTCAGGGCATGCTCAGGGCCATTTCGACGCCTTAGTTGAATGTCCAGGCCGGGAGGCCTTGAGTCCCTCGATCTGACTCGGGACCCTGAGGTTATCGAAGGGCAAGTGAAAAGGGTACCATCGATTCATCGATGAGTGCCCTTTTCGCGTCGAAATGGCTCCCCGGGAGGGAATCCCGCATGTGGCGGGACTTCGACTTCCGCCTCAGCCGACGCATACCAAATGGTTAATTCCGACTATGTCGGAACCCTACCAACCGAGTTAATAATCAGATCCTGTATCGCTTTTCTACTCTTCCACGACTTGATCTCTCTTTCGCGAGACATGGCCTCAGCACGAGTTTGAGACGATTCAGTATACACTAATTTCCAAGGGCCCTTGAAACGCTTTGTGGTCTTAGATCCCTTGTAATCAGGATCATTGTGCTGTGCCACGCGACGATCTAAATTATCAGTAGAGCCGACATAGTATCGTCCTGTGGATTCAGATTGCAGTATATAGGTGAAATACATGGGAGAAACAAAAGGCAGCCATCTTTAGATTGGCTGCCAATATGAAATCTTGGCTCCCCGGGACGGACTCGAACCGCCGACCAAGTGGTTAACAGCCACCCGCTCTACCAGCTGAGCTACCGGGGAGTATCATTGTTTTCCTGCAGCAGACCAAATGGTTAATTCCGACTATGTCGGAACTCTACCAATTGAGCTTCTGCGAAATCCCGCTAAAACGGGACTGAGCTACCGGGGAAAATATATATAAAATCTGTTACTAATCAGGTTGTCCGGTTCAGGGTTCATTGCTGGTTGATCTCTAACTTTGAACCCCGCCTGTCCCGATATAATCTTGGCGGGCAGGCTTTGAACTGGGAACCTCTGAACCTGAGTATTTTTTAAAATCTAACAGAATGTTATTTGAACGTCAATTAAATTATCCGGATAAATTTCCTACTAAAAAACAGTCTCTTGACAAGGGAGATAGTTACCTTTAGTGTAATCCCGATAAAATCGGGATTCAGGGTTCAAGGTTCATGGTTCAGGGTTAAACGAAAATCTGAACCAAGAACGGGGAAACCCGCCTGCCATCCCTGCCCGCCATAAGTCTGGCGGGCCAGCCCGCAGTATGGCAGGCGGGCGGCGGGCAGGTCTGAACATGAGAACGTATACCCTTTAACTTACATCTGAATAAGGGTAAAAAATACTGCGGTTTCCTGAACCTTCAGTAGAACACGTTGTTTCTGAGCGAAAATTGGCTGGGAGCAGTGGGGCACCCATCGAGGTGAGCAGGAAGGGGAAAGCCCCGCCTTTAGAGCGGGGAAGGGGCAAGAATTCCCCACCTGCGAACCCGATAGGGTCACTGCGGAAGCCCTGAAGCGAAGGAATAATGGGTTCTACTTACAACTTAAAAATAGAGGGAACAGTGAAACAGATTATTCTTGGCACAGCAGGCCATATAGATCATGGTAAAACCGCTCTTATCAAGGCCCTGACAGGCATAGACACAGATAGGCTTAAGGAGGAGAAAGAGAGGGGAATAACCATTGAATTGGGTTTTGCACATCTAAAGTTGCCAAGTGGGCTAACTCTTGGAATTGTAGATGTACCTGGCCATGAAAAGTTTGTTAAAAATATGGCTGCAGGTGCAACCGGGATTGATTTGGTAGCCCTTATCATTGCAGCAGATGAAGGTGTCATGCCTCAAACAAGAGAACACCTTGAAATCTGCTCTCTACTTGATATCAAACATGGCCTGGTAATAATAACTAAAATAGATCTGGTGGATAAAGAATGGCTCAGCCTTGTTAAAGATGATGTTTCCACATTTCTTACAGGTACCTTCTTGCAGGAGGCACCTATAGGGGAAATCTCCTCAAAAACTGGGGAAGGTATTAAAGAACTGGTAAAAACAATTGATGAATATGCTCAAAAAGTTCCTGAGAGGGACTCTGGAAATTTCTTCAGGCTTCCTGTAGACAGGATTTTTACCATGAGGGGTTTTGGAACGGTTGTCACAGGTACAACAATATCAGGGCACTTAAAGGTTGGTAGCGAGGTAACCATTTATCCAAAGGAAATAAAAAGCAAGGTAAGGGGAATTCAGGTATATCATCAAGATGTGCCATCAGTCAGAGCAGGACTAAGAACCGCTATAAACCTTCAGGGGGTTGAAAAAGAGGCCTTTGTTAGGGGAGATGTTGTTGCTGAAAAGGATTCTCTTAAGCCCACCTATATGATAGATGCTCTTCTGAAATACCTGGACAGTAACCCTAAAAAGCTACAAAACAGGGCTAAGGTGAGATTTCACTGCAGTACCTCTGAGATAATTGCCACGGTCATTCTCCTGGATAGAAAGGAGCTATCTCCTGGGGACCAATGTTTTGCACAATTTCGTCTGGAAAGGCCTACAGTGGTTCTTAAAAAGGATCGATTTGTCATCAGGAGTTACTCACCAATAAGGACCATTGGTGGTGGCTATATCTTGAACCCTCTACCATCAAAGAAAAAGAGATTTTCAAAGGATGTTTTACAGGAGCTAACTATTTTAAAAGAGGGGTCTGATAAGGAAATTGCTGAGCAACATATTAAAAATAGTCAACTTCAGGGCGTAAGCAAAACTGAGCTTTCTTTTCTAACCAATCTCAATAAAAAAGACCTTGATGAGACAATTAAGAGATTGCTTTCAAATAATGCTATTTTTCAGGCCGATATAGAAAATGACATATTTATTCATTCTGAATTTTACAACAAGGCTAAAGAAGAGATAGTAAATCTCCTTAGTGATTACCACAGGCGTTTTCCATTAAAAGAAGGATTGGTCAAAGAGGAATTGAGATCCAAGATAGCCGGTAATTTAAAGGAGAAACCCTTTAATCACCTACTTAATGCCCTGATTCAAGACAGTGCCATTGTAAGGGACAAGGATATCATCAGAGTCAAAGATCATAAGGTAAAGCTCCTTCAAGATCAAGAAAAGTTGCGCAATCAGATCGAGCAAATCTACCTTAAAGAAGGGCTTGAGCCACCATATTTTAAAGACCTGGATCAAAATATAATACAAAAGGGAGGAAGGGATCTACTGGAAGTTATAGTAAAGGACGGAACCCTTATCAAGGTAAAGGAAGATCTTTATTTCCATAAAAAGGCAATAGAAGAGCTCAAAAGGAGACTTGTTGATTTTATAAAAGAGAAAGATGAAATAACTACACCTGAGTTAAAGAAGATTACAGGGGTTTCAAGAAAATATACTATCCCTCTCATAGAATACTTTGACAAAACCCAGGTGACAGTAAGGATAGGAGATAAAAGAATCCTCAGAAAGAGACAGTAACTAGTGCCTGAACGAAAAGCCAGTTCAGGCACGATTTTGGATTTTGGCCTGCCCTCCCCGTCCCGAGATCGGTACGGGATCGGGAGGTGCGACTTGATATGAAGACACCTATTTCGGGGTGATGTTTCATAAGAGTAGACCATAGAAATGTGGCCATTCAAGCCAGGCCTGCCCGCCATCTGGCAGGCGGGTCTGGGCCAGGGATTGCGGATTTTGGATTAAAAAACAAAGCAATTTCAAAGCGTTGAAGATTTAAGGCCAAAACTTGAAAACTATATTTCGAGGTTTTCGTTCCGACACTAACTATATTATCAATAGGCAACGTCATTGGTCATTAGTCATTAGTCATTTGTTTGGATAACAATAAATTCTTTGCCTTTTGATGTCATTTACAAGTGACAAGTGACATTAATTATAGATCTAAGAATGTGGGAATAGCGAACGATGGATTTTGCATCCTTCATAGAGGGTACGTTATTGTGGATTGTTTTTTTGATATTTATTATCGGGATTATTACCAGGGTCGTTTTCTTTTTCTTTGAGATTATTAAAAGCAGTAAGGATAAAGATTACAGATGGGAGTATATCTTAGCTATATTTGGGCGCTCCTTCTTACCTTTTCATAATGCGGTTATTAAAAAACCCATTTATTCAACCCTGCGCTATATATTCCACATATGCCTTATTGTTGTTCCCATCTGTTTATCAGGACATATAGGTTTATGGGAAGAATCCAGGTTTGAATGGGCCTGGAGGCCACTGCCAGATGCATGGGCTGATTGGATGACACTTCTTTTGTTGGCTCTTGCCACCTATTTTCTGATCAGGCGTATTGCGGTAAAAGACATTCGTTTTAACTCTTCCATATCAGACTACGTTATAATCCTTCTAACCGCTTTACCCTTTATGACTGGATACTTTTTAACCCATGGTAGTTTGGACTCTATAGCCGTCTTAGGAGATAACATGTGGACCATTCATATTTTAAGTGGTGAGGCAATGATAATTATGGTGGTTCTTCTCTTTTGTAGAACTCGGCTTAACACTCGAAAATGCACTGGTTGTGCCGCCTGTGAATTAAATTGCCCAACAGGAACACTTATCTCCAACGATGAAGGAAACTTAAGAATCTTTACTTACTCCCATTATCAATGTATCTGTTGTGGGGCATGTGTAAATACCTGCCCAGAAGAAGCTGCAGAATTAAGGCATGAGATAAATATTGGCCGGTTTTTCCAAATAGTTCCCAAACAAGAGATACGGTCAGTAGAACTTAAAGCGTGTGAAAGATGTGGTACACTGTTTGTGCCTGAACCTCAACTAGATAAAGTTGGTCAAACAATTACTGCTGACTATCTTCGTTTCTGTCCCAGGTGTAAGATGGTAAATTATGCGCAGAACTTTTATCAACTTTCTCCCTGGACCAAAAAAATAAAAAAGTAGTAACATTTTAGCAAATGACCCCGACGCTTCGCTTCAGGGTTATACATGAAATAAACTATACGTTGAGCATGGAGATGTCTTTTTTTACCATGCCCTCACAAAGACGAGCCGGTAGGTCCCGATAATCGGGATGCACACGGACAAAGGCCTTAGAAAACAATGACGAGTTGTCCCGCTTAGCGGGATTTGAAGCGGCACGCTGAGGCCCCCTGTTAGAGGGCATGATGTAAAAAAAGACATCTCCATGCTCTATTCCACATTTAGTTTCTTAGGAGATGTTTGAAAAAGTTTATCCTATTTGACAATAAAGAGATATGTGGTATATGATTCCTTCATCCTTAAATTCACGATAATGAATTGCCTGAGCCCTTCGATTCATAAGTTCGATGGCGAACTTATTTAGACTTCGGGTGAACTCCCTTCGGTCTGCCCTCGGCCATGAGCCTTTCGGCAGTGAGCGACTCGACTTGAGCTCGTCGACAAGTCTCAAGGCCGAACTGCTCGGGCCGAATGGAGCTCAGGGTCGAAGACAGTCGAAGACCTCAGGACTCAGAAACAGAAAGGAGGATTCTATGGCAACAGAGAGAGAAGCCCTTTCAGGGGCTGAAAGCCTGGCCAAGACTAGAACATATGGCAAGTTCAGATGCCATAATCCAAGTTGCATGGGCAGGATTACTGTAGAGCCTGGGGTAACGCAATGCAAGTGTCCCAGCTGTGGTCTTGAGTTCCGCGTTGCTTGGGTTCGTCCCAATTTCCCTCGAATACGGGGGCCGGTATGGGATGTAAACCGGAGAATAGCTCAAGAAGCCGTTACAGAAAGGGAAGCAGCAAAAGCAGCAAAAAAGGAGGGAAAGTAAAATGGCATTGAACAGGAAGATAGCATATATTGATCTTTCCACAGGTAAGATCGAAACGAGGCCTATCTCGCTTGAAGTGCGGAAGAAATTCCTTGGCGGCAGAGGGCTGGATGCATATTTGCTGTATAACCATACAGAAAAGGGCATTGACCCACTGGGCCCGAAAAATGTGCTCATGGTCAGTGCTGGTATCCTTGGCGGAACCTTGGCCTCAGCAAGTTCCAGAACCCACATTATGGCCAAGTCCCCACTCACTGAATTGCTCGGCAGTTCTAACATGGGGGGTTTCTTTGCCCCTGAGCTCAGGTGGGCTGGCTTTGACCATCTGGTAATAAAAGGGAAGGCAGAAAAGCCAGTTTATCTCTGGATTCACAATGGCGAAATAGAATTGCGAGATGCCAGCAACATTTGGGGTAAAACTACCACTGAAACACAATGGGCTATTAGAGAAGAACTTGGAGATGAGGATATTAAATGTGCCGTTATTGGTCCAGCCGGTGAGAATTTGGTAAGATTTGCAAATGTTATGACAGGCATCAAAGATTCTGCTGGAAGAAGTGGTATGGGGGCTGTCTTTGGTTCTAAAAACCTAAAGGCAATAGCAGCCAGAGGCACTATGGATATAAAAATAGCATATCCCACTGACGCCTTAGAGTATAATAAAAGGTTCATTGATCAAATTGTAAGTTCCAAGGTAAATCAAACCCAGGGAACACTCGGGACCCCTTTTATCTGGGGAGCAACCAATTCCTGGGGCGGGATAAGGACCAGGAATTTCCAATATAACCAGTGTGAGTATGCTGATGATATCGAACCAGAGAGGATTGATGAAATCGCCACAGAAACTATGGGGAAGTATCATATGGCTGGCTGCTTTGGCTGCCAGGTTCACTGTCGTGCCAAGTATAAAATCCCTTCAGGCCCCTACGCAGGAAAATATGATGAGGGGCCAGAATACACCTCCCAGGGTGCCTTTGGTGGTGAGCCAGACTGCAAAAGCGCAGTTACTGTTTTGACAGGTAATCACCTGGTAGATCAGTGGGGTGTAGATAATTTAGAAATCGGCAGCATTATCTCTTGGGCAATGGAGCTTTATGAACTAGGAATCCTCACCAATAAAGATACCGACGGCCTGGATTTAAGCTTTGGTAATGACGAGGCACTCCTCGAGATGATCCGCCGTATTACATTTAGAGACGGGTGGCTGGGCGATACCCTGGCTGAAGGAGGAATCCAGGCATCTGAGAAGATAGGTAAGAATTCATTCAGTTATCTTATTCAGGTCAAAGGAATGAGCAACCTGCACTCCGATGAGAGGGCAACTCCTGCATTGGCCCTTGGTATCGCCACAGGCTCGAGAGGTTCTGACCACCTGAGGAGTCGACCCGCAATCGATCTGTATCACTTACCGGAGGAGGTTCTGAGAAAGGTATATAGTAACCCTGTTCCGTACGATGGGCCATTGAGTTCAGAACATACCTCATATGTTGGCAAATCGTGGCAGGTATTCTGGCAGGAGTTGTGCTACATGGGGGTAGACTGCCTTGGCATATGCAAGTATCACACGACATTTCTTGGGGCAACCCTTCCTAATTTTGAGGATTGGAGCAGGGTTCTCTATTACAATACCGGGCTTGAGATGTCTCCCAAGGATATCTGGGATGTAGCGGAGAGATGCTACAATATAGAGAGGCTCTTTAATCTGAGGGAAGGCCTAACAAGGAATGATCCAAAAAAAGGTGATACTCTCAATCACCGTTATTTTGATGAACCATGCAGGCGCGGGGCACCCGACGTTATTGGTGCCAAGATAGATCGGAAAAAATTTAAAAAGATGATTGATGAATACTATGAGCACCATGGCTGGGACGAAAACGGCATTCCTCTACCAGAAACAATGAAGAGGCTTGGCCTGGATAAAGAGCCGTCCCACCTGGTTTAATCTATTTGAGAGGAGGAAATAAATGGCTAAAGTCCTTATGATAAATTATGAAAAGTGCACAGGCTGCCGGCTGTGCGAACTCGTGTGTTCGGTTATGCATGAAGGAGTATCTAATCCCTCTCGAAGTCGTATAAAGATAATGAAATGGGAATCAGAAGGCCTGTATGTCCCGATTTCATGTCAGCAATGTGAAGATGCCCCATGTATAAATGTCTGCCCGGTAAAGGCCATCTCCCGTGATGAAAAATTGGATTACGTGAAGGTTGACTACGATGTGTGCATAGGCTGCCGTGTATGTGTTACTGCCTGCCCCTTTGGTGCTATGAGTTTTGATGTTATAGATAGAAAGGTGGTCAAATGCGATCTCTGTGATGGTGATCCTCAATGTGTGCGTTTCTGTGAAATACAAGCCTTGGAGTATGTTGACGCCGATCGTGTTAGTGTGTTCAAGAAAAAAGATGCAGCGGAAAGATTGTCCATAGCACAAAAGGAGGCTGCAGCTTTACAGGCGCAAGTGTGATTGTTGTAAATGTGATATTGCGTTTTGCGCGTTTGAAACCCGTAACTTGATGTCTTCATAACCCAATATCTTAACATTTTTGTCAGGTTTTTTTAGCGTTCAGTACAAAATGATGATTAGGTTGAGTAAAACGGTTATCGGTTGCGCAGCTCGAATCGGTTAACGGTTAACGTCATACGAAACCAGCAGCCTCTCGGCCCTGAGTAGCTCGAGGCCGAAGGGCGCAACCGAGGAACGTTAGACGAAACCAACATCGATTCGCCTCCCCGGCCCGTATCCCGACTTTCGGGAGACGGGCAAGTAATGTGATATTTACTCCATCAACTCGTCGGTTTGAGGCGAAGCTTCGCTCGTAACACGTAACCCAAAACACTATAGATTTGATCAGTTACCCACGGTAACGTCAAAGTCCGGGGGATGGGTAGCTTACGCCTTAGGCGTACAACGGACTGTCAGACAGGAGGATGTCTTTTTTTGTTTTATGCCCTGAAATAAGGTTCTGTCTTGGGCCGTTTCAAAATGGTTTAGAGCCTCTCGGCCCTGAGCTCGAGGCCGAAGGGCAATTTGCCAATGTTATTATAAGCTCCGTCTATTTAAACCATTTTGAAACGGCCACTTCTGTGCATTTATTAGGGCATAACAAAAAAAGACATCCTCCTGTCTTTGCCAGTACATCCGCTCTTTCGTGTTTGAAAAAAAATACCCATGCCCAATCCGCCAGAAGAAATCAATATGCTATGTTTCACTATGACGTGGTCCTGATCAGCCACCAATGGAACACATTTTTCGGTAAACCCCTTGGTGATTATCAAGGTTCAGGGCATGGCATTTTGGTTTTAAGTCTACTGCCTTTAAAAAGACCTCAATTATCGCCTCGTCCAGACAACCTTTTCTTAACGGATCTTTAATGTCTACCTCTGTATTTGAAAGTAGACATGGTAATATCATTCCATTGGCAGTCAACCTGAGTCTATTACAATCCTGGCAAAAGGAATCACTAATTGCACTTATGAAACCTATCTCCCCTTTACCCCCATAAAATCTAAATCTCGTTGCCGGACCATCATTTTGCCCTGGCACAACTGGTATCAGCGGCCCAAATTTATCAATAAGAGCCTTTTCTATCTCAGAGTTAGGAATAAAGGCCATGCTATTAGACTCAAAACCAATAGGCATACATTCTATGAATCTGATATGATATGGTTGCTCAATAGCAAGACGACCAAAATCCAGCACTTCATTATCATTTATGCCTTTCATTATGACTACATTTAACTTTATGGGATAGAACCCCATATCTCTGGCCTTTTCTATCCCTTCCCAGACCTCGTTGAAATAATCGAACCGGGTAATTAATTTAAAGTTCAATCTCTTCAAGCTGTCAAGGCTTACATTAATCCTTTTTATACCTGCGGCCTTTAACATCTCAAGATTATCTCTAAGATAGACCCCATTAGTTGTTAAAGATATATCATTAATACCCTTTAGGGCCGCAAGCATTGGTATAAATTCCTGTACATCTTTCCTGACGAGGGGTTCTCCTCCTGTCAGCCTGATCTTATTTATACCCAATCTTATGCCAATCCTCACAATCCTGAGGAGTTCCTCATAGCGCAAAATTTCTTTATGTCTTAGCTTTCTTTCACCCTCAGGTGGCATACAGTAAATACAGCGCAGATTACACCTGTCAGTAATGGATATCCTGAGGTAGTTTATCCTCCTATCAAATCTGTCAACTAACATTTGTCCTCAGTACTGGTTGCTGGTTTTTTGTTCCTGGATACTGGATACTTGGAACTCATAACTATCCTTAAATTCACTATCTAGTATCTATCATCCAACATCAATCTACAATTAGTCAACTTTAGGCACTTTAGGCACTTAGATCAGGGTATCTCAATTTCAACTGTCCCCTTTTTAAACCCCTTTAAAGAAGACAACATTGCCAGAATAGTATTTTTAAATAAACTAGATGTAAATGGGTTTAAGGGGAACGTGGTACCGTCAATCTTAATAGAAATTGGAGGATTCAAGGAGACACATTTATCAATGGTTTCTTTCCCATCTACAATTCCCCTGGAAAGTTCAAAACAGCTCTCATATCCACAATGACCGCAGTTTAGATTAGGCAACTTGAAAGACCGTTCAGCTACAATAGTGGACATCTTTTTTATATGATCATCATTTTCAATAGTAAAATCAGAGATATTTTTATCAAAACTTGCTGTGAAGAGCTGCAACCCGTCAAACAATTCCTTTCCCTCACCTTTGTTTCTTACGCAAACAATCTTTGGAAATGTCTTTCCCTTTTTAAACCCCTCTATCAATACAATATCACAGTTAACATATGTCAGGATATCCTCTATCCTTTTCTCTCCTTTTAAGATTATTTCTGTCTCTAAAGAGGAAATGGCTGAAACAAAAGGCACATATGATCTGTATTTTGATGTATCAGTGTCAGGAAAATCAATATCGCGTGAAACATGTTTAAGAATAGCAACCCCGTACCCCATTCTTGATAGTTCCTGAGATAATCTGATAACTAATGTGGTCTTTCCACTTTTTTTATAACCAATTACTCCAACTGCCTTCACCTTAAACCCCCTTGAGTTTTTGTTAAAGCTCTCTTCTTACTTAAAAATCTTTTTAAAGATCTTCTCATCTGCCTTCTGGCAATCCTTTTTTAGCCGAGTGTAATTCATTAAAAGTTTTTTCCCATCCTCTGTTAAACGAGACCCATGTCTCCTTTCAGTTAGTACGATCTTTTTATTCAGATGACCTTCTGTGGCCTTAATCTTTCCCCATACCCCCCTATAGGACATCTTCATTATTTTGGCAGTCTGATTTATTGAACCTGTTTGTTCAATTAACTCAAAAATCCTCTGCCGACCCTCTCCAATGATAATATTGCCCTTACTGTCTTCCAGCCATTGTCTTGATTTCAATTT
>JAUWZC010000017.1 GCA_030615565.1 Desulfobacteraceae bacterium
CAACCTATGAAAAATTTGGAAGTCCCGTTAGTTATGGAGGAGGATATAGAGCCAAGATCTTTCCAATATGTGAAAGAAGAACTTGAGTATATTCGAAATCTATTTGACTGATGTTTTGACCTATTGCATCAGGAAATTCAAAACTCTAGCCGAACCAGTCAATGCATTTGACGTTGAAAACCGTGGCGGTTTCCAACGTCAAGTGATTTCAGCACGTTAGCTTTCGAATATTTTTTTTTGATATACACAAATTTTTTATGATAATGTGTATGAAAGATCAAAAATAGAGGTGACACAATGAAGCGTACGAACGTCTTACTCGATGATAAAATTGTTGAAGATTGCCTGAAAGCGACTGGAATCAAGACTCGCAGAGCTTTAATTGATCACGCTTTACGAGAGTTGCTTCGACACGAATCTCAAACTAAGATTCTCGAACTCAAAGGCAAAGTTCACTGGGAGGGAGACCTCAATGAGTTGCGTCAGGGTCGTGATACATGATGATCCTCGTCGATACGACTGCTTGGATCGATTTCTTTGCAGCACGATCGTTACCACATGTGGTGGCATTGGAGACCCTTATTGAGCGCAGAGAAGACATTTGCATCTGCGGAATCATTTTAACTGAGGTACTTCAAGGTATTCGGAAAGATCCTGAATTTCAAAAGACAAGAGATCTTTTTAACAATTTGATCTTCCTGCCAATGCATTACCCCGTCTTTTTAAGGTCTGCCGATATATTCAGAAAATTACGTAGTAAAGGGATCACCATTCGTAAATCTTTAGACTGTATGATCGCATCTGTTGCCATTGAAAACGACATACCCCCTCTACACAACGACAAGGATTTTCAGCCCATTGAGAAGCACTGCAGCTTAAAAGTGCTATCATTAACTTAAAAAAAGATAACCACGGGATGAACTCTGACTGGAATTTCGCTGCGCTCAATCCCAGTAGGTTATCTCTGCTTTAGATTGCTAGATTAGCTTAACACAGCAGTGCAGAGTCCATATAACTAGTAGTTCCTACAATGTTCACACACGCCATAACTAGAAAACCCGGAGATAATTTCGCACGCGGTATTACAAATTCCAATCTTGGAACACCCAGCTATGAATTGATAATGAAGCAACACGAGGTTTATATTGAGACGCTGAGATCCCTGGGGCTAGAGGTCATTGTATTGGGTGCTCTGCAGGATTTCCCGGATGCATACTTTGTGGAAGATACTGCCGTTGTAACACCAAACGTGGCTATCGTCACAAATCTTGGGGCTGAGTCTAGAAAAGGGGAGGAAGCTACAATCGAAACTGTCCTTGGCAGGTACCGCAAAACCGTTCGCATCCATGCACCAGGGACTGTTGACGGTGGAGATGTGCTCATGGTGGGTTCACATTTTTTCATCGGCATCTCCGAGCGCACAAACAAAGACGGGGTAGGGCAACTTGGCCGTATTCTTGAGGAACACGGCTATACTTGGACAGCAGTTCCCGTCGAAGTGGGTCTACACTTAAGATCTAGTATCAATTATGTTGGCAAAAATACCCTACTCATCACAGAGAAATTTGCAGGCTACAACGAATTTGGAGGATACGATAAGATCGTTTTAAACAAAGCTGAAGAGTATGCAGGGAGCACGCTTTTAATAAACGATTGCCTTATTATTCCCAAGGGATTCCCCAACACAAGGAAAAAGCTTGAGCCTATGGGGCTCGATATAATTGAACTGGATGTGAGTGAGGTGCGCAAAATGGATGGCGGTCTGACTTGTATGTCCCTTAGATTTTAAGGGTCCTATATCCTTTTCAAAAGAACCAATTCTTTAAATTTAAGGTAATATAATGGCTATATGGAGGTTTTGTAATGGATGAAATAACTGTTGTTGAGGTCAAGAAACTTCTGTCTCTCTATGATAACAAATAACAACCGCATTAAGTCTGAAGGGGCTATACTGTGTTGCTTATTGAATGTCGTGCCGCTACCAAAGTTCACCTTGTTCCAGGGCATTTAGCCTATTTATGTGCCCATCAGCTCAATCGACAGGTGTCTTTTCGCAATTCTTAAAAGGAGTATACCATGTTTAGAACATTTTTTAGTGAAGGAGTCGCTCAATGGTTTAGCATCTGTGCTGTCATTCTAATTCTTTGTGGAAGTCAGGTAGTAGCTGAAGTTGAAGATGGACATCAAACATTCTCATTCCGTCTCATTTTATCCGAGAAGAAATGTCAGATGGCTATTTGGTTTACCGATGAACAAGGAACCTTTGCGGATACTGTTTATGTCACACAGAAGGTTGCTAAGAAAGGGCTTGGAAACCGTCGCGGCGGGTTGGATGACAAATAGGGAGGAGCTCGTTTAAGCGCTCTGCCCGTATGGGCTTATAGTCGTAGTGTTGACTATGGCGATGGAAATTTCTATCCTCCTAAAAACAAACCCCTGTTAGATGCTATTACATCAGTAACACCTAAGGCCGGGGAATTCGTTTGGGAATGGAAACCAAAGAAAGCTCTTAAACCGGGTAAATATTTTTATTATGTTGAAGCCAACAAAAGTTTCGATAAAAACGAACATCATAGCTACAGCTGGTATTGTGGCCAACCATCTGTCGTTTGGGAAGGTAGTATTTTAGTTGGTGATCAAATCTCGGAAAGTGCAGCTAAGATTATAGGGAACGGTCATGTTGCTGGGGCCGATGGTAAGATCAATCCCGATCTGTCGACTCTTACCACTTCTCTGAAAATTATCGAAAAAGCAGAAGCTTTTTATAGTTCTTAGTTAAAATTAACATTAATTACGCCTGGCCCCATTTACGAACTATGCAGATAATAGACATAGTAGCAAGACTTATCCTTATCTCAGCCATAACAACTTTGCTGCTGACAAGAAAAGATAATCGGCAAGTAAAATATTTCCAACAACAGACATGGTCAACCAGGGAAGTAGTGCCTGTCTATTGGATGCTTGTCCTTATATCTTTGATTATGTTGATTCTGCACAATATTATTCCTGAAAGACGCCTCTATCAAATTGTATCATTAATAATTACGCTTTTTGTTGGTTTTATTCTCTTGGTTGCCGCACGCATAATAATAACCAAAAAGAGAGGATTGCCACTCTATGTAATTGGATTTAAAACCTTTGATGTGTATTGCTTCTTAATGCTTATTGTTATCCAATACATCACATTGATAGCCTTTTTCTATGAAAAAGTGATGCAGGATTACAGTCTTGTCACTTGGTTTTTTGTATACATTTCTATTATGTTAGTGTTTTGGCCGGTCATTGAAGAGACATTCTATTTGGGGATGATGTTTATTCCCACGAGTAGAATATTGGGATTACTAAATGGTGCTGTGTTGGTTTCTTTATTGAGGACAGTAATTCACTTTGGCAATAATTTACCAGCATTGGCCATAAGTTTTATTATGGGTCTGCTAGGGTGCTATCTTTATATAAAAATTAAAGGGATATTAGTTCCCTTATTGTTGCACTCTTCCTTCAACTTTTTTGTTCTAATGCAAGAGTTGAGTTCTTTTTCAGTATTATGATGGGAAAATGAGGGCTATATCATTACATAACGTAGCTGTTGAAGCAGAAGCACTTAGAGCCTAACAGGGTTTACCGCCGCCCTTTAATGACCCACCCGGGAGGGTGGGGATGGAGGCGGCTAATGAATTATTTCCTTTTTTCAAGGCCCGCCCGGAAGGGCGGGGTCGTTGACTTTTCTTCCTGTTTCCTTTATACAAGACAAAAAAAGAGGAAGATTCTCTATGAAAAGATTAATGAGGGAATGCATTGAAAACTTGACTCCTTATCCACCAGGTAAACCAATAGAGGAACTTGAGAGAGAGTCAGGAATAGTCGGTTCTATAAAACTGGCTTCAAATGAGAATCCCTTGGGCCCTTCACCCAAAGCCATCAAGGCTATCAAAGAAAACCTCCAAAATATCCACAGATACCCTGATGGTAGTTGTTATTATTTGAGACAGAAATTGGCAAAGAAGTTCGGATTGCCAATGAATAAAATTATTTTGGGTAATGGATCAAACGAGATAATAAAGTTGGTTGTACATACCTTTCTTTCGCCTGATGAGGAGGTTATACTTCCTCCACCCACTTTCTTGCTGTACGAAAAGGTTGTTCAAAGTTATGCGGGAAAAGTAGTTACAGTGCCGTTGTTAAATTTCTCCATTGATCTATCAGCTATCATTACAGCAGTATCCTATAGGACCAAGATTATTTTTATAAATAACCCTAACAATCCAACAGGTAAGGCCCTTAACAAAGATAAGATCTCCCAGTTTTTGCATTCCCTTCCCTCAGATGTGATAGTGGTTTTAGATGAGGCCTATATTGAATTTGCCACAGATCCAAACATTGCAAGCGCACTAGAATTATTAGAGTCATATCCACTGCTCGTGGTTTTGCGAACATTTTCAAAGGCCTATGGATTGGCCGGGCTTAGGATTGGTTATGGGTTTGCCTCTGAGATGATAATAGATGGTATGAACCTTGTAAGACAGCCCTTTAATGTAAATTATCTGGCTCAGGCTGGAGCCTTAGCTGCTCTTGATGATGATGAGTTTGTGGAAAAAACGCTTATCCTTATAAGGGATGGTCTTGAATTTCTTTATTCCCAATTAGATCGCATAGGTCTTGAATATATACCTACTCAGACAAATTTTTTCCTGATTAAGACCCCTCTCGGGGCACAAGAAACGTACAAGCGTATGCTCAGTGAAGGTGTCATCGTTAGGTCTATGGAAAGCTTTGGACTGAATGACTATATCAGAATAAATGTAGGTCTATCAGAAGAGAATGAGCGATTTATAAAAACCCTTAAGAAGATCCTCTCTTAAATTGAGTTATATAATAACCATAGATGGACCAACAGGGTCTGGAAAGAGTACTGTTAGTCGCCTTTTAGCTCAAAGGCTAAATTATCGTTATCTCGATACAGGTGCAATGTATAGGGCTGTTGGGTTTGCTATCCTGAGGGCTGGCGTAGATTTGCACAATAAAGAGGAAATAACCAAAATATGTAATGGCCTTGATATAAAATTTATTCATGAAGGTGATTCAACAAAAATTTATTTGGGAAATGAGGATGTTACTAAAGCTATAAGAGAGCCAGTTATAGATTTAATAGCATCCAATGTATCGGCCCTTGATACTGTAAGGAAAGTAATGACAACTCTTCAGAGAAGGATCGGCTCTCAAGGCCCATTGGTAGTAGAGGGTCGAGACATGGGAACAGTTGTATTTCCAGATGCTCAGCACAAATTCTATATTGATGCATCATTAGAGGTGAGAGTGAATCGGAGATTTCAGGAAAGGCAAAAAAGAGGAGAATTTATTTCAAGGGAAAAAGTAAAGGAAGATCTCATTAAGAGAGATAGTCAGGATATGAGTCGGCATCTATCTCCACTAAGACCAGCCACAGATGCAAAGATAATTGACACTACGAAATTAAGCCTCGATCAGGTAGTTGAAAAAATAATGAAAGATATGAAGATGAATAAGGAATGAGCAATGTCATTTAATGTTATCCATAGAAGGTAAAAATAACAAGCAGGTTCACATTTTTGGGCAAAAGGGAAATAAAGTCTTGAATTTTAATAAAAATTTTTTTATAATAATTAGTTAAATTTTTTAAAAAAATCTATTTTAGGGGGTTAAAAAGTTAATGGGTAAACAACCAGACGAAACAATAAAAGAAGAAAAGAATGTCAAGGAAAAAGAAATTAAAGAAATTGAAGTAGAGACAGAAGAGCCAACTGAGGAAAATCTTGATCATCTTGATAATGACAGTAAGAAAAAAGAAGATTCAACTGAAATTAATATAGAAGAGATGTATGAACAGAGCCTGAGGCAAATTCAGGAAGGAGAGCTGATTACTGGAGAGATTATCAAGATAGATGAGGACTATGTGTTAGTAGACATCGGTTATAAATCAGAAGGTGTAATCCCTGTTAGGGAGTTTAAGGATTCAGATGGAAAAGTAACAGCCAAAGCAGGAGATAAGGTTGATGTTGTGTTGGAAAGAAAGGAGAATGATGAGGGGCTTGTAATCCTCTCTATGGAAAGGGCAAAAAAAATAAAAGTATGGGATCAGGTTAAGGATATTCACAACAACGATGGTACCATTCAGGGAAAAGTAATCTATAGGGTTAAGGGGGGCCTTTCAGTAGATGTAGGTCTTCCTGCCTTTTTGCCTGGCTCCCAGATTGATCTTCAGCCTATCAGGGATCTTGATTCCCTAGTGGGCAAGGTAATGGAGCTAAAAATTTTGAAGTATAACAAAAGGCGAAACAATATAATTGTTTCCCGAAGGGCCATTCTTGAGGCCGAAAGAATAAAACATAAGGCTAAAACCCTTTCTTCCATAAAGGTAGGATCAGTATTAAAAGGTAAAGTTAAAAATATTACTGACTATGGCCTATTTGTAGATCTTGGTGGTATAGATGGGCTTCTTCACATAACAGATATGTCTTGGGGCAGGGTTTCCCACCCTTCTTCAATGTATCAGAGAGGAGATGAGATAACGGTTAAGGTTATTAATTTTGATAGGGAAAAGGAAAGGGTTTCCCTGGGAATCAAACAACTCAAACCCGATCCTTGGATCGATGCACCTAAAAAATTCGCCGTTGGCGAAAAAGCCACAGGGCAGGTAGTAAACCTTACAGATTATGGTGCATTTATAGAGATAGAAGAGGGTGTAGAAGGATTGATTCATATCTCAGAAATGTCATGGACAAAAAAAGTAAAACATCCCTCCCAGATAGTAAGTATTGGGGATATGATTGAGACAGTAGTGCTTAATCTGGATACTGAAAACAAAAAGGTCTCATTGGGGATTAAACAGATAAAACCAAATCCTTGGAATGTAATCGAAGAGAAATATCCAGTGGGTACAATTATTGAAGGCCGGATAAAAAATATTACCGATTTTGGATTATTTATAGGCATAGATGAGGAAATTGATGGACTTGTTCACATTTCTGATATCTCCTGGACAAAAAAGATTAAGCATCCTTCTGAACTGTATAAGAAAGGGGATGAAGTTCAGGCCAAGGTCCTGTCTATTGATAAAGATAGTGAACGTTTCTCATTAGGCATAAAGCAATTAACCAAAGACCCCTGGGAGGAGATACCTGAAAAATACAAGGCTGGAACTAAGGTTACAGGAAAAGTAACTAATATAACCGATTTTGGTATATTTGTTGAGCTAGAAGAAGGCATAGAGGGTCTGATTCATTCCTCAGAGATAAGTAAAGGTAAATCCAAGACATCTCTTGGAAAGTTCCAGATCGATGATGTTATTCAAACCTTAGTAGTAAATGTTTCCCAAGAGGATAAGAAGATTGCTCTCTCCTTAAAAAAACTCCAAGAAAAGGAGCACAGAGAAATATATAATAATTATAAGGATAGCATGGAAGAAGAGGTCACTTCCAATTTTGGGATGCTTATCAAAGAGAAGATAGATGCAAATCCTGACCTAAATTTTCAGAAAGGGGAAGATAATTCAGAGAGTCAAGACACACAGACAACCAATTCAGCTAATACACAAGGAGAGGAAAAAGGATCTACAGAAGATAATAAGCCCTCCAAATAATTATTCCCCTTAAAGGTTTAAAAAATTTTATGCCTAAAAAGAATCATCCAATCAGATTAGTACTTCTTATCCTGGGAATAGCCATTCTTTTTTTTGGCACAGTAATGGCTGTTTTTCTTTCTTTCTCTCATCTAACACCCACTCTTGGATTTGGCAATAAAATAGGAGTGATCCCTATTCAAGGTGTAATAAAGGATCCAGATGCAATTACAGAGCAATTGATAGCTTTTAGAAATGATAGGCAAATTAAGGCCATAATTCTAAAGATAAATTCGCCTGGCGGTGGAGTAGGCCCATCGCAAGAGATATATAGTGAGACAATACGAACTACACACACGAAAATAGTGGTTGCTCATCTCGGATCTTTAGCTGCATCTGGTGCTTACTATGTTGCATCGGCGGCTGATAAAATAATTGCCAATCCTGGAACCCTTACTGGCAGTATCGGGGTGCTTATGGAGTTCATCAGGATTGAAGAGCTTCTCAATAAGATCGGTGTTGAAATGCAGGTGATCAAGAGTGGTGAGTTCAAGGATATAGGTTCGCCAAACCGAAAGATGACTGACAGAGAAAGAAAGATGCTCATGAACCTTATAGAAGATATCCGTAACCAATTTGTAACTGCTGTGTCTAAAGGAAGAAATATGCCCAAAGAAAAGGTTCTTGAGATAGCTGATGGCAGAATCTTTTCAGGCAGACAGGCAAAAATATTAGGCTTAGTGGATTCTCTTGGCAATTTCCAGGATGCTGTTAATATGGCTAAGAGGATGGCTCATATCAAGGGAGAGGCAAAGTTGGTCTATCCTAAAAAGAAGAGAAAATCTCTTTTGTGGAATTTACTATTTAGGGATATGATTGATTATATGATCGACAGAATCGATCGGCGTTGTGGAATATTTGAGTACAGGTGGAATGGAGAATTTAGTGTATCCGATTAGATAAAATTAATCTCTCCTTTCCCTTCCCTAATCACTTCCGGATTATCATCTATTAAGGAGACCACAGTGGAAGGTTCATGTGAGACAACTCCCCCGTCAATGACCATTTCAACTAAAGAAGAATAGGCATCATGAATCACTGAAGGCTCCTCAAGGTTTACACTAGTGCTAATAATAGGACGGCCTAAACTTTTTACTATAGCCAGACAGATTTTGTTGTCTGGTACCCTTATGCCTATAGTTCTTCTTTTTGTGAGCATTAGCTTGGGTACCAGCCTGGTTCCCTCTAATATAAAGGTATAAGGTCCAGGGAGCGACCTTTTCATAATTCTGTAGGCATGGTTTGAAACCTGGGCATAAAGGCTTATATCCTTTAAATTAGCACAGACAAATGAAAATGGTTTTGTCAGAGGCCTTCTTTTAAGCTGGTATATGCGTTTAATAGATTTTTTGTTAAAAAGATCACACCCAATACCGTAAAAGGTGTCTGTTGGATAGACTATAAGGCCTCCTTGATCCAATACCTGAACAATCTTGCTTATAAGCCTTTTTTGAGGATTATCCTGATTGATAGATAATAGCATAGTTTTCCTCCATATTATATTCAATATTATATTTAATCTTCCCAGGCACTTTTGTCCAGATTGTAATTGTATTAGTTTCTGCTAAATTAGGTCTTAAATAGAATTTTAAACTATTAATAAAGCATGATTCTAATATTTATTTTTATCCTTGGCGCTATATTAGGAAGTTTCTTAAATGTTTGTATCTATAGATTACCAAAAAGGGAATCAATTTTATCTCCTCCCTCTCATTGCACCCACTGTGGTGAGCCCATAAAATTCTACGATAATATCCCTATTGTAAGTTATATCCTTCTGGGAGGAAAATGCAGGCACTGCAAAAAGCATATCTCTTTTCGCTATCTAGTAGTGGAGGGATTATCTGGTTTACTCTGCTTGGCCCTCTTTATAAAGTATGGCCCGACAATACAGTTTTTACTCTTTTTATCATTTGCTGCTTCTTTACTTATCATAACATTTATTGATATCGATTATCAATTTATACCAGATATTATATCTATTCCGGGGATCTTCTTTGGGATAGGAGCCTCTTTCCTTATCCCACTGATTTCGTGGCTTGAGTCCCTTTTTGGAATTTTGATTGGAGGTAGTTTTTTATTCATAGTGGCTATAGGATATAAATGGATAACTGGCCGGGAGGGCATGGGGGGTGGTGATATTAAACTACTTGCAATGGTAGGTGCATGGCTCGGATGGAAGGCGATACCTTTTATACTCCTTTCAAGTAGTTTGATTGGTGCCCTGATTGGTGGTGGCAGTTTATTAATAAACAAAAAAGGACTGAGGTATAAGATACCCTTTGGGCCCTTTCTCTCTCTTGCTTCTATTATCTATATCTTTTTTGGCCCGGAATTAATAAACTGGTATATTACATTGTGTTAGGCACTTTTACCCGCCAGACCCGCCTGCCGGATGGCGGGCAGGCTTACGGCGGGTTAAACTTTAAACTTTTATAATGAAACTATCTGCATATAGTTTAAAGACAGGAATCTTTGCAATCCTGGTGATCATCCTTCTTTTGGCAATGATATTATTAGATATTGTTATGATAAGCCTTTATGATGTCCCGTTCGACCATCCTTATCAAAAGATTGTTCTCTTTTATATCCTATTAAATACTCTATTTCTGGCATTATTTGGCTTTTATCTTATTTACAGGAGCATAATAAGACCAATCAACCGCCTTGTTAAAAGGGCCGAGGAATTTAAAGAGGGAGAGACTTTTTTCCTTACCTCCGATACAGAACAGAATGAATTTGGTAAATTGTCAAGGTCTCTCAACGTGATGCTGAGACGTCTTGAAGACAACAAGGCGGAGCTAAAGACGAGCATAAGCTCTCTGGAAAAAGCCAATCTTGAGTTAAGACAAGCCCAGGAAGAGATAATAAGATCCGAGAAATTAGCCTCAGTTGGGAGATTAGCCTCAGGCGTTGCCCATGAAATTGGAAATCCGATAGGGATTGTCCTTGGTTATTTAGACCTTCTCAAAGGAAGCGACCTAAAGAATAAAGAAAGAAGAGACTTTATTAATCGCATTGAGAAGGAGATAGACAGGATAAATAGGACTATTAGAAATCTTCTTGACTTTTCCAGGCCATCAAAAGGAGAGGTGAGAGCAGTATCTGTTCATCAGATTATTGGTGATATGATAGATATGCTCAAACCTCAACCGATGATGTCTGACAATGAAATCCTTTTAGATAAAGGGGCAAAAAATGATAAAGTCCTGGCTGATCCGGACAAACTGAAGCAGGTGTTCCTAAATCTATCAATGAATGCATTAGATGCGATGGAGGCAAATCAGACAAAGAAGGGACCACAAAAAAATATGTTAACAATAAAAACCAGTATGGAGCCTGAGGCTCAATCAGGCAGAAGGGTAAATGGCAGCAGAGTACAAATAGAGTTTATCGATAATGGGCCAGGAATCCCCGCCGAAGACCTTAATAGGATCTTTGATCCATTTTATACAACAAAAGAACCGGGAAAGGGAACAGGGTTGGGACTTTCGGTTAGTTTGAGAATTGTTGAAGATATGGGGGGAGATATAAAGGTAGAAAGTGAAAGGGGAGAGGGTACAACAATTATTGTTATCCTTCCTCTTTATGAAAATAGTCATTAGTCGTTAGTCATTTGTCACTTATATTCTTAAGAATTTAACCTTGTTACGAGCTGTGGGTTGGGAGTTGGAGAAGTAGGAAGGAACCAGTAAATAGTATTAAACTTTAGGCACTTTAGCTCACTTTTAACTTTAGGCACTTTATTGTTATGACAAAAAAACGAATCCTCATCATCGAAGATGAAGCTAATATGCGGCATATGCTTGAGGTACTATTAGGGAAATCTGGCTATGAGGTCAAAACAGCAACAGATGGCCAAGAAGGTCTGGATGCGATAGAAAGGGAGCGATTTCATTTTATCCTCTGCGATATAAAGATGCCACTAATGGATGGCATGGTGTTTCTAAAATCGGCAAAGGAAAAGCTAATTGATACTACCGTTATAATGATGTCTGCCTATGGAACAGTAGATACAGCGATTGAGGCTATGAAATTGGGGGCCTATGACTATATTAACAAACCATTCAAAACAGATGAGGTCCTTTTAACATTGAAAAAGGCAGAAGAGAGGGAGAGGTTAAAAAGTGAAAACCTGAGATTAAAGGATCAGATTCAAAGGATCGAAAAAAGCTATAACTTCAGTAATATAATAGCTAAAAGCAAGGAAATGCAGTCAGTATTTGATCTGATAAAAAAAGTAGCAGATTACAAGACCACTGTCCTCATCACTGGTGAGAGTGGCACTGGAAAGGAGTTGATTGCAAGGGCTATCCATTTTAATGGATCAAGGCATAACAACGCCCTTGTATCTATCAACTGTGGTGGAATTCCAGAAACATTGCTTGAAAGTGAACTATTTGGTTACAAAAAGGGTGCCTTTACCGATGCATGGCGCGATAAAACAGGTCGTTTTGAAGAGGCACATAATGGCACAATATTTTTGGATGAGATTGGTGAACTTCCACTCTCCCTCCAGGTTAAGCTCCTGAGAGTTTTACAGGAAGAAGAGATCACCCCTCTTGGCTCTACTGGCATCAAAAAAGTAGATGTCAGGGTTATTGCAGCTACAGCCAAGGATTTGGCTGAGGAGATAAAAAAGGGACAATTCAGGGAGGATCTTTACTACCGAATTAATGTTGTAAATATATTCCTGCCACCTCTAAGAGAAAGGGTAGAGGATATACCGCTGCTAACAGAAAACTTTGTCAGTCTTTTTAACACGAAGCTAAATAAGAATATTACAGGGATTTCTTCAAAGGTAATGGAACAATTTATGACATACCCATGGCCAGGCAACGTACGGGAGTTAGAAAATGTCATAGAGAGGGCTATTCTGCTCGCCTCAGGCAATACCTTAGAGATTTCTGATCTTCCCCCCATATTAAAGCCAGACCTAAGCCCAACTTCTGCGCTCACACCAGAAGGTATATCATCCATTAAAGAGGCCTCCCGTATTGTTGAAAAAAGTCTTATTGAGCGGGCACTAAGCAAGACTGGTGGAAATAGGACAAAGGCTGCCAAAATACTTGAGATCAGCCGTCCCATACTCATATCTAAGATTAAAGAATATCAATTGGACTAAATCTTAACTTGTGTTTTGTAAGCAAAAAGATTACAATGAAATTAATAATTTGTTGGAGGTATAGAAATGCAATTAACTATAAGGATCCCGGACGAATATTCATTAAGCATTGAGAAGCTAACAGAGAAAATGGGCCTGAAAAAATCAGATATAGCACGTTTAGCCCTTAAACAATTCCTGGATGAAAATAGTAGTGAGGACAAAGAGAAGCCTTTTGATAAAATTAAGCACCTTTTAGGTACTGCTGAAAGCAAAATCGATGATTTGGGGCAAAGACATCGAGATTACCTTATCCAGAAAATTAAAAAGAATTAGTAACTACTCAGGTTGTCAGGTTCACGCCTGCCCGCCGGACGGCAGGCGGGGTTCAAGGTTCACGGTTGGCTCATTTTTTTTCATATTCCTTGAGGTAATTGATGAATACACGAACTGCATCACGTGTACTCCTAACTTTTTCATAAAGATTTTTGAATTCGTTGGACGATATGTATTCTTAAGGGGTTATTAGGTTCAAGGTTTCCCGATGAAATCTAGATGGTTTGCCTTATCTTCATACTTGTCTATGTTCATCGTTTTCTAACCTTGAACCCCGCCTGCCGTCCGGCGGGCAGGCGTGAACCCTGGAACTTTGAACCTGAATAGTAACAAGAATTAATAATGCAGGCACTTTTAGACACAGGCCCTTGGGTAGCCTTAATTGACAAAAGCGAAACAATGCATAAAAAATGTTTCAAGTGGCTTCAAGATTTTTCCGGGGAGTTATACACTACAGAGGCAGTTTTGACAGAAGTAATTTGGCTTTTGAATTTTTCTACTGCTGCGCAGTTATTCGCACTTGATTTTGTTATAAAAGGCGCCGTTAATCTGGTGCCCTCAACTAAGTATAGTTTAATAAGAGCCCAAAAATTAATGGATAAATATTCTGATCTACCCATGGATTTTGCAGATGCCACCTTAGTCACTCTTGCAGAGGAAACTCAGTTATTAAATATATGCACCCTGGATAAAAAAGACTTTATTCTTTATAGGCTATCAAAAAATAGATCTTTTGTGATTCATCCCTGAATAAAATAGCGCTAATTATTTTAATAGTAATTTAGTTTTTGGACGCAGATGAACACAGACCCGCCTGCCGGATGGCGGGCACGCTGTAAAGATTTTTAATGCGCCTAAGGCGCATAAATATACAGATTTAATAGAATAATTATCTGCGGGTATCTGTGAAAATCTGCGGCCTAATTTAAGTAATTGGTTTTCTATTCCGAAATGCTCGACAAAGATCAAACAGCTAAAATAGTCAACTTTGCCAAGGCACATCCTGAAATTTCTGCTGTTTATCTTTTTGGCTCCCATGCGGTAGGCCATTCAAGATCAAAAAGTGATATTGATTTGGGGATATTATTTGTTAAGGATGTGGATGGTTTTATTAGGATTAATATGGAGACCGAAATCTCAAATCTCCTGAAGAAAGATGTTGATCTTATCGATATGAGAAAAAGTAGCCCATTTCTGTGTCACCAGATCTATAAATATGGAAAGTTCATCTATCATGATGGGAGTGATTTCCCATTCCAATTCAGGGCCAACTCAATCAGGGATTATTTAGATACTGATTCTATAAGAAGAATAACCAGGGAAATGCTCTATGGTTAATGAAGAAGTCATTCTCAGAAAGGTCACAAAGCTCAAAGAATATGTAAATGAACTTTGTCGGGCAAAGGATATAAGCTGGGAAAAATATCAGAAGAATATTCGCGATCGTGCTTTTGTCGAACGGTACATTCATATCGCTATCCAAACTGTTTTTGATACTGCCAATCACATAATTTCCTACCAGGGATGGAAGGAGCCTGAGACATATAGGGAAACCTTTACTATACTTGCATCACATGGTGTTTTGCCCGAGGAAAAACTGTCTGATTATCAAAATATGGCCTCATTCAGAAACATGCTTGTTCACCATTATGAAAAAGTGGAAGATGAAGTGGTGTTTGGTATTTTCAAGAATAAGTTAGGGGATTTTGATCTTTTTCGGAAATATATCCTGGAATATCTAAGGAAAGATAAAAATCCTTAACTATAAAATTATTTTACACTTGATAAGCAATTTTACAGCATACCTTAACCAGCAACTTTCTATCATTTTGCACCCCAAAGCCCATTTTTTTAATAATAACAGATAGATAAATTTCACCTCCCATGATAAATAAGTGATTAAGTTATTTGGCATTAGTTTTGCTGTATTAAATAGAGCCAACCTTAAAGGTCCAAATGATGAAAAAAAATGGATTTACCCTCATTGAACTCCTGATTACTTTTATAATATTAGGAATTGCAACAAGCATCGCTATCCCTGGATTTTCAAGATGGCTGCCAGGTTATAGACTCAAAAGCGCATCTAGGGAGCTTTATGCAAACATACAATTAGCAAGATTTGAGGCCATCAAAAGTAATGGGACTTGCAGCATAACTTATAGTACTGGCCCAGACCAGTATACATTTTCTTGTATTACCAAAACAGTGACACTAAGCGATTATGGAAGCGGGATCCGTTTTCAGGGACCTGGTGGTCAAACTTTTGTTACAGCTACTATAACCTTTAATTCCCGTGGTTTGAGCAATCAGGGCTATGCCTATTTATCAAACCAAAATAATAGTGCCTTCTACAGGGTGGGCCCTTTAAGCTCCGGGGTTATTCGATTCCATCAATGGACAGGCACTGCATGGGAATGAGAAAAAAGGAATTAGAAGTATGAACAAAAAAAATCAAAAAAGGCTAACCGATAAAGGTTTTACATTAGCAGAGCTTATGGTAGCAATGGCAATATCTCTGGTAGTAATGGGTGCTATTTTTTTAACCTTCAAATCCCAGCAGGATTCTTACATTATTCAGGATCAGATTAGTGCAATGCAACAGAACTTAAGGGCAGCAATGTATATGCTAACCAGGGATATCCAGATGGCAGGATATTACACTAATTTTGATGCAGACCAATTTACTATGGATTGGGATGATCTGGATGGAGATACTGAGCCTATCAGACCGTTGATATTTGGCCAAAATAACGTGCCTGGCGGCAGTGGCGTGAAAAATGGAACGGATGAGATTGTTATTGTAAAGGCTAGTAGTATTAGTAATTTTGGTGCACTCGGTCTAAACGATAGTGCAGCAGGAAATACAATTACCTTAATCGATTTAGATGTTGGTGATGGCGCTAATGAGATCGACCTGAATGATGATGATAAAAGATTTGGTGTGATGGTTAAGCAAAACTTAAGCAGGGCTGAATTTTTTGAAATTACCCAAGGATCAGGTGGACCGCCATTTTCAACAACAGCTGGCAGCAGTTTTACAGAAACTTATGAACCAGGTGACCTCATTTATAAGGTCGATGTAATAATCTACAGGATTGATGAAAATGCTACTAATCCAGGTCTACGTCGGAGAAATTTAGGTAGTGATAATGGTTATTGGGTTGTTGCAGAAAATATTGATAATCTTCAGTTTCGGTATCTGCTTAATGACGGCACATGGACTAATAACCTGGCAGGTCAGGTGCCAAATGTACGGGCAGTCGAGGTCTCCTTGCTGGCCAGAACGGCAAATACGAACAGGGGTTACACGGATCCCAATTCCTATAACATAGGTGATAATCCAGATCCAACCCCTAATGACGCATACAGGAGAAAGCTTCTTTGCTCAATAGTAAAAACAAGGAATATCGGGCTATAAAATGAAAAATATCCGGACAATATTATCAACGAAAAAAATGCTTGGTAATCAATCGGGGTTTACCCTGGTGGAGGTTTTAATTGCTATCTCCATATTAACTGTAGGTCTCCTTGGGGTAGCCCAGATGCAGATAATGGGCATTCGAGGGAATTACTTCAGCGGCAATACTACCGCTTCCCTGACCCTTGCTGAAGAGAAGATGGAGGATCTGCTGGGGAAAAGCTATTCAGATACTGACCTTGATGACACCGAGCCAGGAAACAATGCCAATCTTACTTCCATCACCACTATAGATCATGAAGAACTCAATATAGATGAGACCGGACAGGTTGGTGGAGGAATCTATCATAGGATCTGGAATGTGGCTGATAATACCCCAATTCTTGGCACCAAAACAGTTACCATAATTGTCACATGGGACAATGATAGCCATAGGGTATCCTTATCCTGCATTAAGCCACAGTAATTATCGAGAGGAATCTAATGCGTAATAGTATTTTGAAAAACCAAAGTGAACAAGGGAGCATTACCGTAATTGCCCTTATGATTCTGGTTGTACTTACTCTCTTAGGTATTACGATAAGCAGGACATCCACTATTGATGTACGGATTGCCGGCAATGAAATCCCATTCAAACAAAACTTTTATGTGGCAGAGGGCGGAATACACCGGGAAGCAGCAGAGGTAGGACGGGGGAATTATCCGGTAATGAATATAATAAATGATGTTGCTCCACCACCACTTGCCACTGAGGCTGGTCAGACTAGCGGGGAAGACCTTCCTGGTGATGAAACTGACCATATTCATAGGGTAGCCGGAATTCCCTACGATTTTGATCTAAATTATTTAGGTTTTTTTCTCCCCCCACAAGGCTATTCCGTTGTTCATTTTAGCAGGTATGATTATAACGTAGAAGATGTAGAGACTACTGGAGGCGGAGTTAAGATAACTTCCAGATATTTTAAGATAGGACCAAAGGCTGAATAGAAATTATATAAAATTTTTGGAGGAAACTCCCATGAAAGCAAAGCTAACATGTAAATTACTTCTGATAAATACGCTTTTGGCTATAGTGATGATCTTTATTGGCATAGGAAATATCAGCGCTGACGACACCGATGTCTACAGGGCCTCGGTAAAAAACAATGCCATGCTGGTTATTGATGTATCCGGCTCTATGGCTTGGCCGGTTTATGACGCCAATATAGATTATGCAACCTTCTTTGAGTGGGCTATAGGCGCCGGCTATGGCCATGACGACACGGATCTTACTGATTGGTATGCAGATAAGGCTGCAGGAACATTGTGGGAAAAGGATAAGATATACCTGGTAAGCGCCTACACAGGCTATGCAGAGATAACCGGTGAGGACGGCGTGACCAAATATGCAGCCACCGGAGATCCGGTCTATACCGGTTCAACCAGGAGGCAGAGATGGGTCACGGGCGGAATAATAGATACCGGCTGGCAGGTTACAGATTGGGAGAACCCGGCTGAAAACAATAATATAGAGACAGTTACTGTTGGCGATAAAGTATATGTTGTTTATCCGACCAATTATGACAACACAAAGGCAGATAATGGCCAAGATATCAAAGGAAATTATACTGTTGCATATGAGAATGCTAACATTACCGGTCAGCAGCTCAAAAACCATCAGGGTATCCGGCTCACAGATGAAAGGGAAGACCCCAGAACCGGAGTAGCAAAGGACTACGGTTTTCTTGGTTATTTACATGCACCAGGTATTTATTTTTCCGGTCTTTTTGAATCTGGTACCTGGTATACCCTGACAGATAACCCAAATGCTGCAGTAACTTCTTCTGGTGATGAAAGAATTTACGCATTTGTCACCGGTAATTACCTAAGTTTTATCAAGCTGATAGAAGATCTTAATGGAGACGGAGGAAGTTGTGAACATAGTGAGGGCTGGCGGTATATCTGCTACCAACCAGGTGCTCGCGTGTGGACCACCGTTGACATAGGTACTATCAGAAACGCTGAGTATTATAGCAGCTCTGACTACTCATCCAGTAGGAATGAGAACTGCGGTGAAATAGACCTTAACCAGTTTTCCGGGCGGAAGTATCTGAGGATATACTTCAGGAATCTTGATATTGAAAACAGAACAGTAGGCAGTTGTGACTGCTGGAACTCAAACTCTGAAAACGATGGCGTATATTTTGTTGACCAGGATGGCAATATCTTAACCCAGCTTACCTCAGGGGTTAATGAAACACCTGAAGGAAAGATCTACGGATGTGATCAAGCGTATGTCTGGACCGGTGATTATAATGTTACAAATGTAACCAAGATTTATGTCAAATTCTATGTTGCCCCTAATGGTGGGGATAACTGTTCAGGGAGTGATAGAGGATTCAGGATTACAAAAATCCAGTGGACTGCCCAGGAGGCAGCAGAGGAGCCTGCAGCATCAGGGGCGTTCTCATGCTGCAACGGGACAGATGGTGTTGGTCAGAAGGTAAGATCCCGCCTGGAGGTAGCCCAGGATGCCATGAAGATCGTGGTGGATGAGACCCGGGAAAAGATCAATTGGGGTCTGGTTAAATGG